>JANOWA010000152.1:0-2892 GCA_031417675.1 Methylotenera sp. | reverse complement strand
AGAAGGCGAAGCGATTGAGCACGCCATGGTTTCGCGCGCGATTGAAAACGCGCAACGCAAAGTGGAAGGCCGTAACTTCGATATTCGTAAGCAGTTATTGGAGTTTGATGACGTTTCAAACGATCAACGCAAGGTGATATATGAGCAACGTAATGAGTTGCTAGAAGCCACTGATATTGGTGAAACCATTACCGCCATGCGCGGCGATGTATTGTCGCAAACCATTTCAACGCATATTCCACCTGGCAGTGTGGAAGAGCAATGGGATATTCCAAGCCTAGAAAAGGAACTGGTTGCGGAAACTGGTTTGGATTTGTCTTTGCAAAAGATGCTAGAAGATAATCCCGATTTGCACGAAGAAACGCTGCGCGAGCATATTTTCGAAGCAGCTGATGCCTCATACCAGTCTAAAGAATCCCTCGCTAGCCCAGAAACCATGCGCGGTTTTGAACGCTCTGTGATGTTGCAAAGCCTAGATAGTCATTGGCGCGAGCATTTGGCCGCATTAGACCATTTGCGTCAAGGCATTCATTTGCGCTCTTACGCGCAAAAAAATCCTAAGCAAGAATACAAGCGCGAAGCATTTTTGTTGTTTGAAAACTTACTCAATACGGTCAAAGCCGAGGTCACTAAAATCACCATGCTGGTGCAAGTAAGGCCGCAAGAGGAGTTGGAGGCGATTGAACCCGTAGCCAATGTGCAAAATGTGCAATACCAACATGCCGAGTTTAATGAAGCAATGTCTGATGAGGCGTTAGCTAATCCCCAAGGCAATTTTAGCGAGGATGAAATGGCGCAGATGGCGGGCGGCACGCCGATTGTGCGCGATGGCGTTAAGGTTGGCCGCAACGACCCGTGTCCATGCGGATCGGGTAAAAAATTTAAGCAATGTCATGGCGCGTTATCTTAAGTCAATATGTTTGAAGAGCCAGTAGTCGAGTCGCCTTGTATTAATGTGTGTAGCATGAACGCCGCCACTGGCTTCTGCCATGGTTGCTATCGCAATCTTGAAGAAATTCAGGGCTGGTGGGATTACACTTTTGAGCAAAAAGCCGACGTACTAAAAAAAACTTGGGCGCGCCAAGAAGCGGTGTTTGATTAGCTTGGCAGTTAATTGACTTACCGCAATATTTTATAAAACACTTTTAAAAAATACGTTAAAATAGCTGCATGAATAAGCTATTTTTTGCTTTATTTCTGTCACTTCAAAGCCACCTAGCAATCGCTGCAGAAGTGGTTAGCGCTTGGCATGCAGAGATAGGCGACCCCACACTATTTGGCTGGCTCACGGTGCTGGTTTGTTTTGCGGCAGTCGTGCGTTGCATCCAAAAATCAAAAGAATCCAAACATTTCGGTGGCAATTATCAATTTTGGCTATATTTAGCTGCATTTTTGTTTTTGCTGGGCATTAATAAACAATTAAATTTACAAGCTTGGCTTGTCGAAATAATGCAAAACAGAGCCCGAACTTATGGCTGGTATGGGTATAAGCAATCAATTTTTACTATTTGTATCAGCATGTTAGGTGTTGGCATTTTATTGGCTATGCTACGTTTCCGCTTATATTTAGCCAGCTCTTGGCGTAATTATAAAATCGCATGGGCGGGTATTCTTTTATTGCTGATGCTAGTTTTAATACAAATGAATTCAGCGATGGATGCTGATATGTTAATGAAACAGCAAGTGCTTGGCTTTAGTATTGGTTTAAGTATCAGCACAATCATTGAAATTAGTGCGCTTTTGTTGGTTATTTTAGGCACTTATTTCAACAAAAATAATATAATTTCGCTAACAGAAGCGATTACGTTAACCATCAAAGATTACGTTGAAACATCTAAAGAAGATAACCCTGTGCAATGCCCGCAATGTGGCGTGCAGCCTTTATCTAAACCTAAAGATGGTCGTGTATTCAAATGTAGAGCCTGCGGTTTTCATTACTCAGTGCGCGTTGTAGATTAATATTAATCACATGAAAAAATACGATCAAGCTTGGCTTTGCTTGCTGTTTTTGTGTGGTTTGCCCGCGGCCAATGCCACAACATTAGTGGGTTGGGCAGAGATGCCAATGCATTTCTACGCAGAGGGACCTAGCGAAGGCCAGTTTAATAGTGGTGCTGAAATCGCCAATAACAAACAAATCATTCAAGGTTTTTCTGCAGTAATGCAGGCGAATCAAGAGAATCAATTTTATTTTTTAACGGATAACGGATTCGGCGAAAAAAACAATTCGGCCGATGCGCTTTTAAGGCTTTACGCAGTGCATATTGATTTTAATATACCGAATAAAGGCAATAATTCGGTGCTGGCAAACCAATATGTCAATATAAGCGACCCAGATAAAAAGCTTAGCTTTAACATACAGGCGGACTATGACCATTATTACAACGAGGCCAGCAATCCAGCAGTAAATAAAGCCATTATTGACAACAGATGGCTAACAGGCGCAGATATTGACCCAGAATCTGTGCGTATTGATAAAAATGGCAGCCTTTGGCTGGGCGATGAGTTTGGGCCATTTTTAATCAATATAGATGCATCTGGCAAAGTATTGCGCACAGAAATTCCGTTGCCCAATGTGATGACGCCTGACAATCCCAATCTCCTCACCGCGCCTGCAAATTTAGCTTCTAGTGGCGGTTTTGAAGGCATGGCCATTAATCCAGCAGGTGATAAGCTGTATCCAATGCTAGAAAGCACCGTGCTGGGTGACCCTGAAAAAAGTTTAAGAATTTACCAATTTACTATTAGTACTGTGCAATATGATAAGGCGTTTTTTCGTTACCAGTTAAATGATGGCACCAGTATTGGCGACTTTGTTGCGGTTAATGAACATGAGTTTTTGGTACTGGAACGAAATGACGCAACTGCACTGAAGAACAAGCCAATCAAGAA
>JANOWA010000151.1:0-3094 GCA_031417675.1 Methylotenera sp. | reverse complement strand
GAAGCCAACGTGCGCTACTTGGCACAAAGCTTAGGCCCACGCGGTATCCGTGTTAACGCAGTATCTGCTGGCCCGATTAAAACATTAGCCGCCAGTGGCATTGCTGACTTTGACAAGATGATAGGCTTTAACGAGCAACACGCTGCGCTGCGCCGCAATATCACCGCTGACGAAGTAGGCAATGCTGCCGCGTTTTTATGCAGTGATTTAGCTTCTGGCGTAACGGGGGAAATTATGTACGTCGATGGCGGTATGAATATTACTGCTGCAGGTCAAATCTAAAAATTCAAATTTATACTGTCTTTCTCAGATTAAAAAAGCCGACGCAAAACGTCGGCTTTTTTTACTACAAAAAACGCTATTCAGCCGCTTTAGTTTCTAGCAATTTGCGGTTGACCACAACCTCACTTTTAGCTTTTAGCGATTGCCCATAAGCACTCACGTATTCTGCCGCCATGGCTGCTTGCAGCTCAGACAAAGCCGCTTTTTTTGCTTCTTCATCTTTAGCAAGCGCATTTGATACACCTAGAATCTTAACAATGGTGTAGCTGGTTTTGCCATTGACAAACCCTGCGTAGGCGGGCAATTTACTGGCATCCATTTTAAACACTTGGTTCATCACAATATCGGTTAAACCTTGCGCATTTTTACGATCGACTGTCACAGGTTCGATCCATTCTAAATCTTTGCCTGCATCGCCTGCATGCAGTTTAGCCAAAGAGGCCGTGCCTTTGTCAGTGGCTAACTTAACCGCCTGCTCCAACTTTAATACCGCTTCAATACCCGCTTTAACCTCGTCAAAAGTGCGCGGCGCAGACGCTTTGTAATCTACCACGCGTGCCGACATCATATTGTCTGGCGACACTTCAATCGCTTCTGTATTACGCTTTTCTTTTAGTACGGTATCAGAAAATACGCTATTCATGAGCTTTTCATTCTTAAAAAATTTAGCGCCATCATCACGGCTCAACCAAGCACTGGTTTGCAACTGAATATTAAATTTATCGGCCGCAGGCTTCAAGCTGCCCGATTGCTCATACACGGTATTACTAAAATCATCGGCTAACTCGGCATATTTAGCTTGGGCTTTTTGCCAGAGCAAATCACTCTTAATTTGCGCTTTAAAGCTATCATAAGTAGGCGATTGACCGCTTATGCCATCTAGGCGAATAATATGGTAACCAAATTCCGATTCCACTAAATCGCTGATTTGGCCAACCTTCATGCCAAATACAGCATCTTCAAACGGCTTCACCATCGCACCACGACCAAAAGTACCTAAATCGCCGCCTTTAGCGCCAGATGGGTCTTGCGAGTACTTCATTGCCAATGCCTCAAAACTTTTAGGTGCTTTTCTAAGTTGCGCCAAGACATCAGCGGCTTTGGCTTTTGCCGCGGCTTTTTCTTTGTCTGTTGTCCCTGCTGCAATCAAAATATGGCTGGCGTGGCGTTGCTCATCACTTTGAAATTTGGCCGAATTAGCGTCGTAAAAGTCTTTAATTTCTTTATCATCCACCTTCATTTGCGCGACATAAGTTGCTGCAGACAACATGGCGAATTCCAGCTTCACTTGCTCTGGCACCACAAATTTGTCTTTGTGCAACTCGTAGTAAGCTTTTATTTGCGCTGGCGTTATTTTTACTTGATTAATAAATTGTGCCGTTTTAATTTCAGCGGCCGACACTTCGCGTTGCTGATACGCAAATTGCAAGGTTTGTTCTGCAACACTTTTTGGCACAGACACCAATGCCGCCAAGCCATCGCGCGCTTGCTGCGTAAGTAACTCGCTGCGTCGATCATTCTCGAACTTACTCGCGGACATTTTGTTCTGCGCCAAGGTTTTTTGGTAAATTTCCTCAGAAAATTTACCATTCTCCTGAAACTCAGGCATGCCTAAAATATGCTGACTTAGTTGTTCGTCACTAATTTTAAAATTAGCTTTGCGAATCTCTGCATTCACCAAACGGCGCGTAATTAATCCATCCAGCACTGATTGTTTCAGTTGCGGGCTGTCAAGCAAGGCCGTATCTACCTTACCTTCAGCTTGCATACGGTTGCGCACATTTTCAATCGCATTGCCGTACTCTTGAATAGAAATTTTATCGCCATTAACTTTTGCAATCGCGACGTCTCTACCCGCTTGATTCAAGTAAGAATCAATACCAAATAGGGCAAATGGAACGGTAATCAGCGCCAAAATTACTTTAGCTATCCAGCCCGTGGTGTGTTTTCTAATCGCATCTAACATACTTTAACTTTCAAAAGGTTATCGCTACATTGGGTATTACTTTATACAACGCAATATTATATAACAATTGCGTCATATGACGCTTACATCTTGATTGTTATGCGCATTAATAAGTTTCTTAAAAGGACGGGACTCATAATGGATATCTAACTTATTGATTTAATTATAAATAAAATTACAAATTGTTTGAAATACCCCCAAAAATACCCCCACACTTATTTTCTGCTTATATTTTTTGTTTAGCCGCTTTCGTTGGTGGTGTAAGTAGGTCACCCGCTAAATTATGCAGCTTAAGCAACAGGCTTAAATGTGTTTGCGCCCATAATGGCAACGGCGCAGTGCCAGTAAGCCAGTGCGATACTGCCACCTTGCTTAATCCTGTGGCAAGTGCAAAGTCTGTTTGCTTCCAGCTTAGCGTTTCAAGCCCCGCTCTAAATTCATCAGTGGTCATAGCTAGCCCTATCATCAATAAATAATAAGCCATTAAGGTATCACTTCAAAATAGTTAAAGCAAGTTTAACGATTATTAAATATTCATTATAGCTAAAGTGGTAAATTGTTTCTATAAAGTGTACTAAATTTAACTAAAAATGGTAAATTGTTAAATTTATGAAACTTATTTCGCAGTACGGATGCTATGTTAAATAGCGTATTTTTAAAAGTGGGAAACTTAATAAAATCAATGACTTACAACTAAGTAAATATTATGCAGTATATTATTTGGTGCTGCATTTAATGTCAATCACTTTGACCCCCCCTCTTTATTTTTCAACCACCGCGCAAAATAGCATGAAGCAGACGGTTACCACTGACAAGGCTGTGGACTTTTGACCCGCCCCCTACACC
>JANOWA010000150.1:0-2328 GCA_031417675.1 Methylotenera sp. | reverse complement strand
GCCAATCGCCAATTTAAAGCCATGCCACGTTTATTTAAAGCGGCAAAAGGCCATAATTATACAACCATGGACGATAGGCAAGTATTGGACGGTACGGCTGGCTTGTGGTGCACGCCCGCAGGTCATGCGCGGTCAGAAATTTCAGAAGTTGTCGCCAAGCAATTACTCACACTGGATTACGCGCCTGCGTTTCAAAGTAGCCACCCATTGGCTTTTGAAGCCGCAACACGTTTGGCAGAATACATGCCTGCTGGGCTAGATCGCATCTTTTTTACAGGTTCTGGTTCAGAGTCTGCCGACACCGCGTTAAAAATTGCACTGGCTTACCATCGCGTGTGCGGAAACCCGTTAAGAAACAAAATGATAGGCCGCGAGCGTGGTTATCACGGCGTCAATTTTGGTGGTATTTCTGTCGGTGGTATTGCGGGCAATCGTAAAGCTTTTGGTAATGCTTTAAGCGGCGTTGACCATATTCGCCATCCGTTAGACATCGCAAAAAACGCCTTTACGCATGGAATTCCTGAGGACGGCGGCGTGGCGCTGGCCAATGAGTTTGAAGCGCGCATTTTAACGCTGCACGATCCATCGACTATTGCTGCGCTAATTGTAGAACCAATTCAAGGCTCGGCTGGCGTACTGATTCCGCCAAAAGGTTATTTAACACGCTTACGCGAAATTTGCGATAAACACGGTATTTTGCTGATTTTTGACGAGGTAATTACGGGTTTTGGCCGCCTTGGCACTAAGTTTGGTGCGGATTATTTTGATGTATCGCCCGATATTTTATTATGTGCAAAAGGCTTAACCAATGGTGTCGTGCCGATGGGTGCAGTAGCTGTAAAGCGTGAAATTTATGATGCGTTTATGGATAAATCCCCCGCTGGTGCAATCGAGCTGCCGCACGGCTATACTTATAGCGCCATTCCCATTGCTTGTGCGGCGGCGATAGCGACTTTAGATATTTTTGCGCAAGAAAAATTAGAAGGCCGTGCCGCCAATTTAAGTGCTCATTTTGAAGCCGCCGCACATAGCTTGAAAGGTTTGCCGATGGTACGCGATATTCGCAATTTGGGGTTAGTCGCGGGTATTGAGTTTGAACAATTTATTGATAAAAACGGTGTGGGAAAGCTAGGCGCATTTTCTTTCGCTGTATATTTAAAATGCTACGAACTCGGCCTGCATGTGCGTTACACGGGCGACATTATCGCCATTTCGCCGCCACTTACCATCGAAAAAACTGAGATTGACCGAATCTTTAACACGCTGGCAGAGGCGATTAAATTTGTTGCAAGTCATGGCGAAAAAGGCTTAGAGCCAAATCAATACCTTAAAAATGAACAAGCTTGGGCGGCAGCCAGTTTGTTAGAACATCAAAGTGCATTAGAACACGCCACTTTAACTGAGCTTGGTCACCACCACATTAAACAAAAAATGGAGCAAGCAGCATGAACACCGCAAACCTAAACACCCGCATTATTGGCCATTACATCAACGGCAAATACCTCGCTGGTTCAGGCAATCGCTTGAGCGAAGTGTACAACCCCGCCACAGGCGAAGTTTCAGCGCATTTAAACAACGCTACTACCGCAGAAACAATCACTGCGATTGACGCTGCTCAAGCGGCTTTCCCTACTTGGAGCGCGACGCCTGCTTTGAGACGCGCAAGAATAATGTTTAAATTCAAAGCCTTACTGGATGAACACGCGAACGATTTAGCCAAAGCCATTTCATTAGAGCACGGCAAAACCATTTCTGATGCACGCGGCGAAGTGACGCGCGGCATTGAAGTGGTCGAGTTTGCTTGTGGCATGCCACACTTGATGAAAGGCGAATTTAACGATCAAGTCGGCACAGGCATTGACACTTACAGCATGCGCCAGCCGCTTGGCGTAGTAGCTGGTATCACGCCGTTCAATTTTCCCATCATGGTGCCGCTGTGGATGATTCCTGTTGCATTGGCTGCTGGCAACACCTTTGTGCTAAAACCTTCAGAAAAAACGCCTTCAGCCTCACTCATGTTGGCAGATTTATTAGCGCAGGCTGGCTTGCCCGCAGGCGTATTTAACTTGGTGAATGGCGACAAAGAAGCGGTTGATGTATTGTTAAGTGACAAGCGTATTCAAGCGATTAGCTTTGTCGGCTCCACCCCGATTGCCGAGCATATTTACAGCACTGGCACCAAAAATGGCAAGCGCGTACAAGCGCTGGGCGGGGCAAAAAACCATCTCGTTGTAATGCCAGATGCGGATATTGACCAAGTAGCAGATGCCTTAATTGGTGCGGGTTACGGCTCGGCAGGTAAGCGTTGCATGGCGATTTCTGTGGCTG
>JANOWA010000149.1:0-5391 GCA_031417675.1 Methylotenera sp. | reverse complement strand
AAACCACACCTGGGTCCGTTTCTTGGGTGTAAGTTTCGCCTGTTTTAGCTTTGTACCAATCTAAAATACGGCCTACAAATGGTGAAATTAAGAATACGCCCGCCTCTGCACACGCGCGCGCTTGGCCAAAACCAAATAGCAATGTTAAGTTACATTGAATGCCTTCTTTTTCTAAAATTTCGCCCGCTTTAATGCCTTCCCATGTTGAGGCTAATTTAATCAACACGCGGTCTTTGCTAATGCCAGAATCTGCGTACAGTTGAATTAATTTGCGGCCTTTTGCCACCATTGCATCTAAGTTAAAAGATAAACGCGCATCGACTTCGGTTGAAATACGGCCTGGCACCACCTTAGTAATTTCTGCGCCAATTAACACGGCTAATTTGTCAGCCGCGTTGTCAATTTGTTGCGCTTTTGTGCCGCCTTGTGCTTTTGCATAGGCAATCGCTGTTTCAATTAATGGCGCGTATTGTGGCAGTGTGCTGGCTTTTAATACCAATGATGGGTTGGTTGTTGCATCCACTGGTTTCACGCTTTTAATCGCTTCTACGTCGCCTGTGTCGGCCACGATTGTGGTCATGCTTTTAAGTTGGTCTAATAAATTTGCCATTGCATCCTCCTAAAATAATTTCGGTTTATTGATGATTCTAAATTTCAGCCCATTATTATATCTCAATTTAATTTGAGAATGATTAGCGCTATTATTTAAAATTAAAATGCCCAAAACTGACGCAACTGCAATCACTGTGAATCAATGCAAATAATTGTTAAATGCATTGCTAGGACTGATCACTCAACATGGGCAAGCGCAAACTAAAAGTGGTTGGCATGTTTAGATCGCTTTCCACATTTACCGAGCCATGATGTTTTTCGGCCACCGTGTGCACAAAATACAAGCCCAAACCAGATCCTTCTACTTGTTTGCCGCTATCGGTGCGGCTAAAGCGTTTAAATAATCGAGCTTGCTCATCACGCGCAATACCCGTACCTTGGTTGGTGATGCTTAACACGGCTTGTTGTTGGGTGGCAGCAAGTTGGATACGTATTAATGTATGTTCGGGCGAAAATTTAACTGCGTTTAACATTAAATTAAGCATGGCACGATGTAGCAAGCCAAAGTTGCCTTCAACCCATACTGGCTCGTCGCTAATTATTCTTTCTAGGATAATATTTTTTTTATGGGCTGATTCAAACGCATCATCGGCTGCTTGATGCACAAGATTAGCCAAATCAATTTCTTTAAAACTAGCCGTATCTAGCATTTCTGCGCGCGAAGTGTGTAAAAAATCTTCTGCTAGATCATGCGCTTGCGTTAATGGCGCGAGTAGTTTTTGCTGCAAAAATGCATCGCCATCTAACAACATCATCGCCCTTGCCAGTGGCGCGCGAATGTCATGCGATATAAATGCCAACATATCTTTTTTATCGTCTTGCAAATAACGTAATTGCTGACTTGCCGCCCGCACTTGCTCAATTCGGGCGTCAAAATGATCATATTGGCGATAAGGCAACGCCGCTGCGACAGGGGCATTGATTAAACTATGCTGTAAATAATTAAGCTCGTAATCTAAATATTTTTGTGCCGCGTCTAGCTTGCGCCAGCTCCACACGGGATAAGCAATTAAAATCGATAACAGCGCAGCCGATGGCGCTAACCATAAACCCAATATTTTGGGTAAGATTGCGGCAACCAAACCCGCCGAAACCAAGTAAAACAAGGTGTACAGCAAACCTTTTAGCGGCGATAGCTTAGGCAGCCATAGCAAAGGTAATAATACAGCCAACAGCAATATTAACAGGGTAAGCGCAGGCGTTACGGGTGTGATAAGCGTGTGTTTGCGAATGGATTGCAGCACATTGGCATGAAACTCTACACCCGACATCGGCTGACTTAAGCCTGAAACGGGCGTAGAAAGCAAATCATTCATGCCCGATGCGGTGGCGCCAACTAATACAATCTTATTGTTAAACAAGCCTTTATTAAACTCACCGTTTAGCACTTGCGCATAAGAAATGGTTAAAAAATGGCCAGGCGGGCCCAAAAAATTGATGCGGCGCTGATTAACGCGCGCTAAAGAAAAGTGATTATTTGAAGTGAGTTGAAATTGATTTTTTGATGCTTGATGTTGCGCCACATTTAATACTGCCTGCGAAAAATGCTGCCAAACGGGCGCGCCAACGCCCTCATACAAATAAATACTGCGCGCAATTCCATCTTCATCTAGCACTGCGTGTACACGCCCAATATCGGCCGCAGCGCTGGCTAGGCTTGGTAATGGCAAGGTTTCGATTACCTGCCCATTCACCCGCGTGGATTCTAATAATACGGGTAACACAACATTTTTAGCTTGCGTGATAGCGGCAGCCAAGGCTTGATCTGCCTCGGCTGTGTCGGCTTCGGCAAACACAATATCCAGCCCAATCACGGCGGCATTTTCTTGATGTAAGCGATTAACGAGTTTGGCGTGGGTAGCGCGCGACCAAGGCCAGCGGCCAAGCTGTGAAAGGCTATTTTCGTCTATCGCCACAATAATCACATCGTCTGGTGCGGGCGATTGTTGCAGTTTTTGGCCAATATCAAAAATAAGATGATCGACGCGTGATAACAAACCCGTGCTGTGAATGAGTATGGTGAGCAGCAATAAAATCACCGCGCTAGAAACCAAATCGTTAAGGCTAAGTTTTTTTAACAATTTATTATTACCTAGCCCAATTCATCTAACTTTACAAAATTAGTAAAGGCGCGCCCTATGGTGCGGGCGCATCAAACTCTATTGTTGCATCAGGCCCTTTTGTGCCATCGGCCTCCACATGGCGCAACACCAGCTTTTGCTTACCATATTCTTTTAATAAAAAATCAAAATCTGCGCCCAAGTCGTTACCGCTCCACACACTAAATTGGTGATTTTGCTCATTGTGCAAAATTGCTTGGTAACTAAGGCCTGCTGGCGGGTTAATCGTCGTCACAAATACGCGGTTTTGCAGCACTTTTACGCTAAGCTGACTAATATCAGGCATGCTCGGCAAGGGCTTGAAACTAAAGTGACTCACTTTGCCAAAAGGCCCTTGATTTTGCGGGTTTTCAATAGGGCCATCTACGCTAGCTAAACGCCAATAATATTGGCCTGGTGCCAAGCTTTTCTCAATTTTATAGACAGTTGAATTGACTTGATTATGTTCAATTATATTTTTAAATGTCGCATCTTGGGCAATTTCTAATAAATAAAAATCCGCTTTTTCTAAAGGCGTCCAAGTCAGCTCAGGATTGGCTTCACGCAAGGTTTCTGCGTCATGTGGGCTCACTACATTAGGTGCAGATGGCCGCGCGTTTAAGTCAAAAGTGTGGGTTGCATCATAGCCTTCAAGGCCTTTTACATCCTTAGCGCGCACTTTTAAATAGTATTGACCATCTGGCACATCGGCAAAACTGAGCATTGCGCCTTGACTTATGTTTTCGGCTAATACGGTATTAAATTGTGCATCACTCGATATTTGCCCCACCCACGCAACCGCGCCACTTTGTTCGGACATATTAAATGTTAACGGTAGCGCGCTTAATTTAACGGGCAATGTTTGTGTGCTGGGCGCTGCCAGTAACAAAATAGGCGGCAGTGGCGGCGCACCACCTTCTGATAAGCTACCAAAACCTTTTTTAACGGCCACTTCTTCGCCCGCAGCGCTCAGCGCCACATTGCCTTCTAGCGTTTCTTGCTTAATCGATTCTGCATCGCTTGTCACCCTAAAATGTGTGCCGCGCACCGCCGCTACGGCAGTAGGCGTCATAATCTGCATTTGATTGCCTTGCACATGTTTTGGGTTGGCAGCCACCTCAACCTTACCTTGCTGCAAGCGTAGTTTAGTATCAACCATGCCGCCGCCGCTATACATGCTTAAGGTATCAAGCTTCATGGTGGCGTTCGATTGCATCGTCACTATCGAGCCATCGGCAAAGCGCACATCTAGCCTACTATTTTGCGCAGTTACTAGCTCGGCGCCCGCCTGCAATTGCTGGCCGACTACTACGCTTTGCATTACCTTGTCAGCGTTTAAAATACCGGCTTGACCAGACACCAAAACCACTTCGGCTGACGCTGGGCCTCGCTTAACCAGCATAAGCGGCACACGAATCACTTGGCCTATTTGTAATTTTTTAGGGTTTTTAATCGCATTTAGTTTTTGCAGCACGCGCCAATCATCTGGATTAATCAAATAGCGGTCGGCAAACTGAATCAAATTATCGCCAGGGCGCGCGCTGTATCGCCATTCTGGCGACGTTTCGTCGGCAAATAAAAATGGGGTGAAGGCTGTTAAACAGACAAAAAACAGACAAAAATTGGCTATTTTTAAAGTGCTTGCAACAGTGATCATGACTTAGTCTAATCTTTCTAAGCGATAACCTTGGTGATAAACCGACACCAAACGCCAACCATGTTGCGGCAATAAATTAAGTTTGCTACGCAAATGACTAATGTGCACATCAATTGTGCGCGTATCAATATCGGGCGATGTGCCCCATACCACTTTAGTTAAGTGTGCGCGCGAAAGCAAAACGCCCACTTGGCCAAATAAATAAAGCGCTAACTCGGTTTCTTTTTCGGTCAGCTTTACTGCTAGTCCAGACAGCGAAAATTTTCTTTTACTAAAATCGACTGATAATTCGCCGTAACTAACCACCTGCTCTTGGTGCAGATTGCCTTGGCTGCGACGCAAATGCGCGTTAACCCGCGCAACTAATACATTTAAATTGGGCGGTTTCACAATGTAATCATCTGCGCCTGCATCCATTACCTTTACAATATCTTCTTCGGCGTCTCGACCTGTTAAAAAAATCACAGGCGGCACATTGCCTTTCAACCTTAAGCTGGCAAGCACTTCAAAGCCGCTCATGTCGGGCACTTCCCAATCAAGCACACACAAATCAAATTGCTCGCCCGACACCACTTTTAAGCATTCTCTGCCAGATAAAAAGTGCTGTACGCGATGCCCAGCACTCGTTAAAGCCACAATAACGTCTTGGGCGAAAGCTAAATTGTCTTCTAAAAATGCAATATTCATATCATGCTTTTCCGTCCATTTTGTTGGTTCACAAACCCTTATAAATACTGCTAAAAACTTATTGCAACGTATTATGGCATTTTTTATGCCAATTTAAAAATAGGCTTTGTATTCAATCGCTAACTGACGAATGACTTGCCAACAAATCGGCCATTAATAGCGTGGCCACGGTTAAATCGGCGCTAGTACCTGGGTTTAAGCCGCGTTTTTTTAATGCTTCATCAAATTTTAACAAGGGCGTTAAATAATTCTTTGGGTTATACGCTTTTAAAAATGCACGCTCATGTTCTAAAGCCTCATTTTGCACCAATTTGGCAATGGTTTCGCCGTACTTGC
>JANOWA010000148.1:0-8341 GCA_031417675.1 Methylotenera sp. | reverse complement strand
AGATATTCCGCATACCAATTTGGGTGAGCGCGTGATTGTAGAAGCACTGCCTTACGAGTTTTATCGCGTGACAGTAAAATATGGCTTTAAAGATGAGCCTGATTTGCCGCGTGATTTGATGCTGTGCAATAAATATGGTTTAGAAATTGATGCGATGGACACTTCTTATTTTATTGGCAAAGAAAGTCTCATTGCCAGCCACAAATCGGGCATGGCCTATTGGCGCAAAAAAGTATTTATTGGCTTATTCCGTACGGCAGAAACCATTACTAACCAATTTAAACTACCACCCAATCGCGTTGTCGAACTCGGCTCGCAACTAATGATCTAGCCGAATTGGGTTCGCAACTCTGATTTAAAAATAAAATTCAAGCTTTTCAAAAAGTTGATTCAACCATTTTTTAGTGTCATGCGTTATTCAACAATAATATTAACGAGGAGTTTACGATGAAAAAATTATTAATGACCATGCTAGTCGCGACTAGTTTAGGACTATCAGGCTGCGCCACCACTACTAAAGATAGTGTTTCTGGCGTTAAACGCTCACAATTTATGCTATTGCCGTCTGGCTCAGTGGATAAAATGTCGGCGCAAGCCTACCAACAAACCTTGGGCGAAGCAAAAAAGAAAAACACACTAAATGCTGATCCCGCACAGTTAGAGCGTGTGAGGGCTATTTCAAACCGCTTAATCGCACAAGTGGGCGTGTTTCGCCCCGATGCGGTTAATTGGAAGTGGGAAGTCAACGTCGAAAAAAATGATCAACTTAATGCCTACTGCATGCCAGGCGGCAAAATCATGGTGTTATCTGGCATGATGGATAAACTAAAAGCCACCGACGACGAGCTAGGCGCAGTGATTGGCCACGAGATTTCACACGCGCTGCGTGAGCATGGCCGCGAGCGAATGAGTCAAGCTTATGTACAACAATTTGGCTTACAAGCATTAGCTTCACTAGTAACAGGCACGGGAGGCGCGGTATTGGCGCAAGGTGCTGGCATGGGTTCGCAATTATTTTTCTCGTTACCGAATGGTCGCGAGCAAGAGCGTGAGGCGGATAAAATGGGCTTAGAGCTGGCTGCCCGCGCAGGCTATAACCCTGATGCCGCGGTGACTTTGTGGCAAAAAATGGAAGCGATGAATAAAGGTGCACCACCAGAATTTTTAAGTACTCACCCTGCCAGTGCAAACCGCATTGCTGATTTAAAAGCCTTGGCACCAAAAGTGCGTCCTTTGTATGAGGCTGCGATAGCAAAAAAATAATTGTCATCTTTTTACACACCAAAGCGCGATGTTAACTGCATCGCGCTTTTTTTGTTTTGGCGCTATGCTTTTGGGTTAAAGCTTAACTTGATTTAAAATCTTAGGTTAAAATAGCGTTTTCGTTCAACTTAACCTTTTTTAGAGAACCTCATGGATCCACGTCAAAGTATTATCGAAGCCGCGTTTGAAGACCGCGCCAATATTAACCCTGCTAACGCTTCTGCCGAGCTTAAAGCTACCGTTGCCTCACTAATTGCCGACTTAGATGCAGGCAAGCTGCGCGTGGCCACCCGTATTGGCGACACGCAAAATTGGGAAACGCACCAATGGCTAAAAATGGCGGTTTTGCTGTCTTTTCGCTTAGAAGATAACGTATTAATGGACGACGGCGTAACCAAATATTTTGACAAAGTGCCACCAAAGTTCGCCAACTACACTGAAGCTGATTTTAAAGCAGGCGGTTTTCGCGTGGTGCCAAACGCGATTGTGCGTCGCGGCTCTTTTATTGGCAAAAATGCAGTGTTAATGCCAAGTTACGTTAATATTGGCGCCTATGTCGGCGAAGGTACCATGGTGGACACGTGGGCGACTGTGGGATCGTGCGCGCAAATTGGTAAAAACGTACACCTTAGCGGCGGCGTGGGCATTGGCGGCGTGTTAGAACCTGTGCAAGCCGGCCCAACGATTATAGGCGATAACTGCTTTGTCGGCGCGCGCAGTGAAGTAGTGGAAGGCGTAGTGGTAGAA
The DNA here is from genome assembly GCA_031417675.1 of Methylotenera sp. GTDB lineage: Bacteria > Pseudomonadota > Gammaproteobacteria > Burkholderiales > Methylophilaceae > Methylotenera_A. The sequence goes on along the minus strand of JANOWA010000148.1, from coordinate 6,331 downwards.
GACAATTGCGTGATTTCGATGGGCGTTTATATTGGCCAAAGCACTAAAATTTACGACCGCGAAACAAAAGAAGTGTTCTATGGCCGCGTGCCAGCAGGTTCGGTAGTAGTTGCGGGTAACTTGCCTGCTAAAGATGGCACTTACAGCTTATATTGCGCAGTTATCGTTAAAAAAGTAGACGCGCAAACACGTAGTAAAGTGGGCATTAACGCGCTTTTACGCGGTATTTAGTCAGTATTTAAGCGTTTAATTAACATTTATTAATACTTTATAACAAAAGTGATGCAATATCGACAGCAATATAACCACAATTAAAGCTTAAGTAATATTTAGCGCTGTTGCCTCTTTTAAAAACCATAAAGGTTGACAATTATTGTCAGCCTTTATGGTTTTTTGTTGTCTTTCAGCCAGTTTTAGCCAGTTGGCATGATGGTTGCTTATGTACTAACAAAACAATAACAACCGTACATGAATAACAAAAAGATTGGGACATTAAATGCTTGAAGGCTATGATTTTTGGTTAATATTACTTTCGGTGCTAGTGACTAGCGCCACACTCTACTATTCTTGCAACTTTATCACGCGCCTGTATCTTGTTGCGCCTGCTGATCGATCCACCTTATTACCGATATACGCGATGACCATTGGTTGCATGTTATTTTGCATGGATAATTTAAACTGGGTCGCGATGAATCCTATTGTTGGCGCGCAATTTTCAGTGCCCATGATACTAGGCTCATTATTTGCCGCTATCTTTGCCGTCTTTAACGTGTTTTCTAACGCCAGTGAGAAGCGCCTGCCTTTTAGCATCTTAATTAATCGGGGCTTTATCGTTGGGCTATCTAGCTACACTATGTTTTATTTAAGTTTTGCCAGCAGGCATCCTGTAAATGACATTTCTATGGACATAAGCAACTTATTTATTGCTTTGCTATCAGCCACATGCATTAGCGCCATTGTCATACTCTATTATTTTAAAATGAAAACGTGTGCAAATGATTACAAAATTTTCACAAGAGCACTCTATTCTTTAGGTGTTGGCTCTTCAATTGTGGCCTTGTATGCCATATTTAATACGTCGCTGAGCGTGCAACAAGAAATTTTAACGGCGACTCACGCTGTTAATCATCGTGAATTAATTGCAACCATTTTTTCACTTTGCATTGTTTGCTTGCTGGCTATTACCTATGCTGCGCCTAAGTATTTGCAGCAAATTAAAGCAAAATTATCCACATTTAATGTGATTGGCGATCAGCATTACGATGGCTTATATGCGAAAGACGCACTTACGCAGTTGCCTAATAGACACGGCTTTGAAGAACATTTGGACGCAGCCGTAAAACGCAGCGCGCGCGTTGGCAAAACCATTGCGCTGGCCTATATTGATTTAGACCACTTTAAGACAATTAACGATAATTACGGTCACCACGTGGGCGATGCTGTGTTGGTTTCTGCGGCTAAACGGCTTAACACAACAGTGCGTGCTTGCGATTTTGTGGCACGCTTAGGCGGTGATGAATTTGTGGCGATTATTGAAGATATAGCGTTTGACGAAGATATTACGCCCATTATTAGCCGCATAGTTGGCGCTATTAAAGAAACGTTTCATATCGACAATCATCATATTGATATTTCTTGCTCGGTTGGTGTGGCGGTTTACCCAGGCGATGGCGATACTCAAAAACTAATGGTGTGTGCCGATGCTGCTATGTACAAGGCCAAAGAAAACGGCAAAAATCAATTTAAGTTTTTTGATGCCGAAATTGAACTAGCGTCAGACCAAATGCTAGAAATACACCGTGATTTGTGCCAAGCCATTGAAAACGATGAGTTTGTACTACTATATCAGCCAAAAGTGGATTGCAAAACGCAAAAACCGATAGGCGCAGAAGCGCTTATTCGCTGGAATCACCCAACCAAAGGCTTGTTATTGCCTGATCAGTTTTTACCTGCGGCCGAGCGTTTTGGTTTAATTAGCAATATCCAAGAGTGGGTGTTAGAGGAAGCTTGTCTCTCTATTAGTCGCGCAAAAAACTTGGGCGTTGATTTAAAAATATCCATTAATTTAGCACACCAGCAGTTTCGCAACGCTAGCTTAGTTGTTGATATATTAAAAGCGGTTGAAAAATATGGCATTGCGAAAAATAACCTGATGTTTGAAATTAAAGAGACAGCTGCCATTAAAAATGAAGGCCAATTTTTAGCCTTATTAGAAGACTTTAAAGACGCCAATATTAAAGTGGCGCTGGATGACTTTGGATCACACAATTTCAACTTAAACTATTTACAAAATTTAAGCGTAAATGAAGTGAAATTAGACCGTATTTTTATTGCACAAATGAGCGACAATAAAGCCTCGCACGCCTTAGTGGATGCGGTGATTAGGTTGGCACATGCGCTTAACCTAAATGTTGTGGCAGAAGGCGTAGAAACCGAAGCGCAGCGCAAGGCATTAACCGAGTTAGGTTGCAATCACATGCAAGGCTATTTGTTTTCTAAAGCGGTTTCTGAAAAAAAATTATTGACGCTCTTTATTCAAAATAATCTTTATTATGATGCAACTGGCCAATTTTTATTATCTGATTTTCACAACTCAACACGCATTACAGACGCGATTGAAACACTCAATTAAGCCAAGCTTTTAACACAAGCTATTGGTAGTTGCTGTTAATATAGCGTTTATGCAAACGCTTATTTTATATGGCATCCCCAACTGTAACACCGTTAAAAAAGCCCGCGATTGGCTGACTGATAACGGTATATCTGTTGAGTTTATTGATTTTAAAAAGCAAGGCGTTTCTACCGCACTGCTACAAAACTGGCTATCGCAACTTCCACACGAAAAACTCATTAACCGTGCAGGGCTTACGTGGCGCGGCTTAGATGATGCCATCAAAAGCAGCGTTATTAATAACGCCAGCGCCATTGCCTTAATGCAGGCAAAAACTTCTGTCATCAAACGCCCTATTTTAGAAAAAAACGGTAAAATTGCGTGCTTGGGCTTTGATGAAGCCGCCTATAAAGAACTCTTCTTATGAGCAAAACACTAGAATTAACGATTGATCTGCTAAAACGCCAATCTAACACGCCCGACGACGCAGGTTGCCAAGAAGTGATGATTGCGCGGCTAGAAAAGCTGGGCTTTAACATCGAGCGCATGCGCTTTGGCGATGTCGATAATTTTTATGCACGTCGCGGCAACACCGCGCCCCTATTGGTGTTTGCAGGGCATACCGATGTCGTGCCGACGGGGCCAATCGATAAATGGCATACGCCACCGTTTGAACCCACCATTAAAGACGGTATGTTGTACGCGCGTGGCGCAGCCGATATGAAAACGTCCTTGGCGGCATTTATCACCAGCATCGAAGAATTTATCGCCGAACATCCCAACCATAAGGGCTCGATTGGCTTGTTAATTACTTCTGACGAAGAGGGCGTTGCGGTAAACGGCACGGTTAAAGTGGTAGAGGTTCTTAAAGCGCGTAACGAATTAATCGATTATTGCATCGTCGGTGAACCAACCAGCAATAAAGTGGTGGGCGACATGATCAAAAATGGGCGTCGCGGTTCGCTCTCTGGCAAGCTCACCGTTAAAGGCTTGCAAGGCCATATTGCGTATCCGCACCTCGTTAAAAACCCCATTCATATGGTTGCACCCGCCATTAAAGACATGGTGGAAACCGTGTGGGATACAGGCAATGAATACTTTCCGCAAACTTCCTGGCAAATTAGCAATATGAATGGCGGCACGGGTGCGACCAATGTGGTGCCTGGCGAGGTGGAAATTTTATTTAACTTTTGATTTTGCCCCGAGCTAAATGGCGCAGGCAGCACAGATGCCAATTTACGTGAGCGCGTGCATACTATTTTAGACAAACACGTACTCGATTACGATTTGGATTGGGAATACTCGCAGCCTTACATCACGCCGCGTGGCAACTTGGTAGCAGCGATTACACGCGCAATTGAACATGCTTACGGCGTAAGCCCCGAGCTTTCCACCACAGGTGGCACGTCAGATGGTCGCTTTATCGCGGATATTTGTGGTCAAGTGATTGAGTTTGGACCACTCAATAAAACTATCCACAAACTCAACGAATGCGTAGGTATAGCGGATATTGAACCGCTAAAAGATACCTACAAATACACCATGAAAAAATTACTTGCTTGAAAAAACTGCTTATAGACTAATTAACCGCCGATAAACGCAGATGAACGCCGATAAAAACAGATTAGAACTTGATGAATTAACCAGTAAAATTATTGCTTGTGTTTATACTGTTAGTAATTCACTTGGCACTGGCTTCTTAGAAAAAGTCTATGAAAATGCGTTAGCGTTTGAGCTCAAAAATGCAGGACTAATTGTAAGCCAACAACATGCAATCAAAGTAAATTACAAGAACATATCAGTCGGCGAATATACTGCTGACATTCTCATCAACAGCCAAGTAATTTTAGAGTTAAAAGCAATCAGCGGGCTTGATAATAACCATCAGGCGCAGTGCATGAATTATCTTAAAGCAACAAATTTAAGCATTTGTTTACTCATCAATTTTGGTAAAGCAAAAGTTGAAATTAAAAGAATTGTGAATAATTTTTAGTGATTTTATCTGTTTTTATCGGCGTCCATCTGCGTTTATCGGCGGTTAATTAGTAATGAACCAAACAACATCTCAACTTCATACCATTCGCGATTGGCTGCGCTTTACCGTTAGTCAATTTGAGGAATCTAACATTTTTTTTGGTCATGGCACCGATAATAGCTACGACGAAGCGGTGTGGCTAATCATGGGCGCGCTGCACTTGCCGCACGATACGCTGAATAATTTTTTAGACGCGGTAATCACCGAAAAAGAGCGCAAACATCTTGCGCATTTAATCGAGCAGCGCATTACAAAACGCGTGCCAACCGCCTATTTATTGCGCGAGGCTTGGCTGCGTGGCTTTAAGTTTTATGTGGATGAGCGCGTGATTGTGCCGCGTAGCTTTATTGCCGAGCTGCTGGATTTTCATGAAGGTGAGCATGGTTTACAGCCTTGGATAGAGCATCCTGAGCTGATTAATAGCGCCGCCGATATTTGCACAGGCAGCGGCTGCTTGGGCATTTTGCTGGCTAACGCCTTCCCAGATGCATTGATTGATGTAGTGGATATTTCACCTGATGCGATTGCAGTCGCCAATATCAACATCACTAATTACGGTTTGCAAGACCAAATTACCGCTATTCAATCTGATATGTTTACTGCATTAAAGGGCAAAACTTACGATTTAATCATCAGCAATCCGCCTTATGTTGATGCGCCTAGCATGGCAACGCTGCCAACTGAATATCGCAATGAGCCGCAATTGGCATTAGGTAGCGGTGTTGCGGGTTTGGATCACACGCACACCATTCTGCGTGAGGCGGCTAAGCACTTGAATGATGAGGGTATTTTAGTGGTGGAAATCGGCCATAATCGCGATGCGCTACTAGATGCCTACCCCAATTTGCCATTTACTTGGCTGCAAGTGGAGTCTGGCAACCAATTTGTGTTTTTGCTCACCAAAGAACAGTTAGCTTTGCACGCCTAAAACTTATTTAACCGCCGATAAACGCAGATGCGCGCCGATAAAAACGGATAAAATCATCTCGTCATTCTGGCGAAGGCCAGAATCTAGGCAAGGTTGCAACTAGCGTTGTCGCAGCAAACTAACAGTGATTAAATGGATATTCGACTGGATTCTGGCCTTCGCCAGAATAACGAGATTTGAGAGATTTTGATTCTGTAGGATCGATTTTTAAATCGCGAAGCCTTTCGCGCAATAAATCGCACTCCTACGTAGGTCATTACAATCTACTCCGTCAACCTAGCCTCTGCCACGATTTCTATCACTTTTCTGCTGCATTTTAGGCGGTGTAATGTCGCTAGTTTGGCGAATACGTCTATTCGCATTTTTACGCGGCGCTGGCTTTTTAGCTTCAACGCCTCTAGCCGCTTCAGGTCTGGCTTTATAAACAGGCTTACCATCTTCGCCCAATTCGGGCAGTTTTCTATTTAATACGCTGCCGCGTTGTTTGCGCACTTTTGGCACAAAAACCGTTGTCGCTTTGTCTTTTTCGCGTTGATTAAGCTGGCGTAGCGGCGTTTTTGGCGCCTCTAAGCCTGCCCATTCCAGCAAATCCACCACTTGTTTTTGCTCTAGCTTAAGCATCGCGCCGCGTTTAACGCGTGGTGGCAAATTAACAGGGCCAAAACGCACGCGCATAAGTCGGCTTACGGGCAATTGAAATGCTTCAAACAGCCTGCGAACCTCGCGGTTTCTACCCTCGCGCAAAATCACTTGATAC
>JANOWA010000147.1:0-1792 GCA_031417675.1 Methylotenera sp. | reverse complement strand
CACGGCTGCGCATCGCAGCCCGTGCTGGCTGCCCATTGCCAACCGCCATTATTTGCACTTAGGTCAAAATCGATTAAATGAGTAGCAAAATAACGCTCGCCCCAGCGCCAATCTATCAATAAATCTTTGACCAAAAAGCTCGCCGCCACCATGCGTAAGCGGTTATGCATAAAGCCCGTTTGGTTAATTTGGCGCATGGCAGCGTCCACCAGCGGGTAACCTGTTTGGCCATCGCACCACGCTTTAAACAGCGTTTTGTCATTGGGGAAAGGGATATTTTCATAATCGGCTTTATAGGCTTTGCCTGCCGCCACTTGCGGGCTATGATGCAAAATCTGCACATAAAAATCGCGCCAAATCAGCTCGTTAAGCCAGCACTCGGCACCGTTGTTTGCCATGTTCCATGCGGTTCTGGCTAAGTGACGCACAGAAACGGTGCCAAAACGCAAATGCACCGACAAATACGAAACGCCTTTAACCGCAGGAAAATTGCGCGCATCTTTGTACTGATGCATGCGATCTTCAAAATCTTCAAATAATTGTTTGCCACCGCTCATACCAGTCGGCAGGCGCATTTCGCTTAAGTTGCTGCGCGCAAAACCCATTGCTTCTAGGCTAATTAATGCGCTAGGCGCGACTTTAGCTAGCTTATGCATATAGGTATCAACCGGGTAGGGCTTTAAATAAAAGTCATCCAACTTTTTTAAGTGTGCATTTTTATAGGGCGTAAACACGCTGTAAGGCTTGCCTGCAAGGCTTAATATTTCATCTTTTTCAAAAATCACATGGTCTTTAAAGGTGTGAAAGTCGATAGTATGTTTGGCGAGTGTTGCAGCGACTTCTGCATCGCGTGCAATCGCGTTTGGTTCGTAATCGTGATTGGTAAACACCGCATGGATATTGGCTTGCAGGGCATATTGTGGAATAATGTCACGCGCTTTGCCGTACTTTATAATTAAATCACCGCCACTTTTTTGCAGCGCAGCTTTTAGCTCGCGCACGCTTTCCCAAATAAACTCAACACGGCGATCTTGCTTGTTTGTTAGTTTATCGAGAATCTCCGTATCAAATACAAACACGCAAAAAACTTGGGCTGAATTTTTTAGGGCATAGTACAGCGCGGCGTGATCAAAATCGCGCAAATCGCGGCGAAACCAGACGAGTGAGTTTTTGTATTGCATGGTCAGTTATTCGCGATGATAAGGATGATTATTAAGGACTGAATGCGCACGATAAAGTTGCTCGCACAATAAAACTCTTACAAAGGCATGTGGCAAAGTAAGCTTTGATAAGCCCCACAAAAAATCAGCGCGCTGTTTTATACTGGCGTGCAGGCCATCTGCGCCACCAATGACGATGCTCACATCACGACCTAAACCTTGCCAATTCTGCAGCTTTTCGGCTAATTGCAATGTGCTTATTTCTGCACCGCGCTCGTCACAAGCCACTAAATAATCTTTGCCAGCCACCTCAATAATACGTTTAGATTCAATCTGTTGAATGTTTTCTGTGCTGTTACCTGCGGCGCGTTTTTCTGGCTTAATGTCGATGATTTCTATTTGAAGCTCACGCGGCATACGCTTGCTAAAATCGCCACATGCGGCATCTACCCAAGCGGGCATTTTATGGCCAACAGAGATAATACGCAGCCTCATTTTGGCAGGCTAGTTGGCCTTGATATGGCCTTTTTGTGCATCTGGGTTGCCCCATAATTGTTCTAGATTGTAGTAAGCACGCGTAGCTGGCACCATAATATGCACCACAATATCGTTTAAATCGACTAACACCCATT
>JANOWA010000146.1:0-4867 GCA_031417675.1 Methylotenera sp. | reverse complement strand
CTTTTGATGCTGCTGCTAGGCTAGGCAGCTTTTCTAAGGCTTCTGAAGAGTTATCGCTTACTCAATCTGCTATTAGTCAGCAATTGTTAAAGCTAGAGGAGCTATTAGGCCAAAGCTTATTTTTTCGAAATGGTAAAGGTGTCACTTTAACTGCTGCGGGCGAGTTATTGTATGAGACCGTTCGCGAAACATTGTCACGATTATCGACGGGTATTGGTCGAATTGAGCCTTACAAAAGTAGCGATTCTGTACTCATTGCCTGCCCGCCAGACTTTGCGCAAGGTTGGTTAATGCCGCGCTTAGGCAAACTTAAACTCATTTATCCAGCGATTGAAGTTTGGATTATGACTGAGAAAGATGTGCGTGAGATAGACCGTATTGATGTGGATTTGGTGATTTCTAGAAGACCGATTCATACCGATGATGTGGAGTGTGTGGCTTTACTAGAAGATTCTTCGATTGCCATTTGTGGCGTGCAGACTGCGCAGCGTATTAGCCGGTTACCTTACACTAAGCTATTAGAAAAAGCACCTATATTGTTGCTTGAAAGTGAGCCTGCTTGGGGTGGACGATTATCCAGTGACGAGCTTAAAAGTTTGCAGCTAACGCGCGGGGCAACACTAGAAGATAGCCGCATTTTGCTTGAGGCCGTCATCCATGAGCTAGGCATCGGGTTTGTATCAAGTGCGCTTGCAAACCAAGCGGTGAAAGAGGGTAAAGTGAAAGTATTGACGCAAATACCAACAAAATCATTACCAAGGTTATGGCTTATGCGCTCACGCTTAGCACCGCGCACACCAGTGGCTAATGAGGTTTTTAATTGGTTGTTAAAGAATACGTATGCTGTCGGCTAAAAAACTACTTTGCTTGCCAAATCACGTAAATCTTTTTTAACGGCTCTAAGGTTTCCCAAACCCCTTGAAAACCTGCTGGCAGTACAAATGTGCTGCCTGCGCCAAATTCTTTAATATTGCCAGCTAAATCAGTTAAGCGCACACGGCCTTCTAAAATAATGCAGACTTCTTCTTCCGTGTAATTCACGTTTTTTGCGCCTATACTGCTATGCCAAATACCAGCGAAAAATTGCTCGGATGCATCGCTGTAATGGTTGTAAGTTTGCGTGGTTATTTTGGTGTTTTTACCACTGGCAACGCCAGCCACTACTTTGTCTTGCGGCACTGTACCATGCTCAACTGCTACTTGGTTGGTGGCAAAATCAATTACATCGTTTATATTTTTGGTCATATATTTTCACTTTTCTAAATACTATTTATATATTTACTTCATCATTCTGAGCCTATGTTTTTTATAGCCGAAGAATCTAGTTTTAACTTGGCATAAAAGTTCTGGATTCTTCGGCTAAAGCCTCAGAATGACGGTTTTGGTTTGGTGAGGCATTGTTTATATGGCTTAGCTTGATATGAGCACACCTAAACATTCATTAAATACCTGTACTAATTTGCTCACATCTGCCTCAGTTGTTGCAGGGCAAACCAACATCATGTTGTGAAAAGGCGTTAATAAAACGCCGCGATTTAGTAGAAATAAATGAATCGCAGATTCAATCGTATCATTTTGCGCGGCGCGCGCCTCGGTAGCATTTGTTGGGGATTTTTCGCAAAACTGCAGCTCAAGCCGTGCGCCAAGTCGCGTAATGTTCCACGGCAAATTGAACGCGCTTATTGCATAATTTAGCTTCTGCTCTAGCAAACCCGCCAATGCTAGCATGTGGCTGTAAGCTGTTTCTGTAGCCACTTCGGTAAGCGTTGCATGAATCGCCGCTAGCGTCATCATGTTGCCCGATAAAGTCGTACCAACGCCAGAATGGCCTGCAGGTGCGGCGTCTTTTGCTCTTTTCATGCGCGAGGCCATCTCACTACTAAAGCCATAAGCTGCTGCAGGTAAGCCGCCTGCGATGGGTTTGCCGACGACTAGAAAGTCTGGCGTAACCTGATTCGCCTTCGCCCAGCCGCCGCGCGCGGTGGAAATGGTGTGCGTTTCATCTAAAATTAATAGCGTATTATATTTTGTGCAAAGCGCTCGCAAGCCCTGTATAAAGCCGTCCGCAGGTAATACCATGCCACAATTGGTGAGTGCGGGTTCTGTGAGTAGTGCGGCGAACTCATTGGTTTTTAGGGCATGTTCAACCGCGGCCAAATCGTTAAATGGCACAGCGACTGAATGCAAAGTTAAATCTTGCACTTGGCCGAGTAAGCTTTGCCTATTTATGTTTTTGCCATCAACTGAATCTAACATGGTGTCATCGACTGTTCCGTGATAACAGCCATCAAACGCCAACACTTTTTTGCGACCCGTCACCGCACGCGCCCAGCGTAAAACAAAACGGTTGGCATCGGTGGCGGTGGTGGCAAGCTGCCAACAATCTAACCCAAAAAATTCGCTCAACACTGCGCCCACGGCTGGTGCCAATGTAGAGGGTAACATGGCGGTATAACCAAGGCTGGCTTGTTTTGAAATGGCTGTTGCGACGGCTGATGAGCTATGCCCAAACATCGCGCCTGTGTCACCCAAGCAAAAATCAGCATAATCAATATTATCCGCACAAGTAAAGTGTGCACCGTTTGCTGATTCCACAAACAAGGGCGAGGGTGTGCCCCAATCGTTCATCCAGTGCATCGGCACGCCATATAAAAAGTGAGTATTGGCACTTTTTGATAAAGCAATAGACTTGGGATGCAGCGCCAAATAACGCTCGCGTTCGGCAGTTATCATCTTTATTGCTTGGTGAGTCAATATTTGCATGGTTGCAACCTTAATCTGACTTTGAACGCTAAAGTGGCTCTATTAGTGTTCAATAAATGGCACTATTGATAAGACCAAAATTTGATTAGTATTCTACTACAATATGGTATGTTGTCTCACTTATGAGGTTGCAATGGATCACAGTTTTGCTTTTACACAAACTGGCGGGTTTCTAGGTTTGCCAGTACAAGTCCTGCCAATCAGCGCGGGTGATGCTAGCAAACGCTTCGCCGTGACGGCTATTTGCTGGGATGGCTGCGTGGCGAATAGGCCTGGCGCGCGCTTTGATTCCAACGCGATTTACCTAGCCAGTCATATGCTGTGCGGTGATGAGTACCCCTATTTTGACACCACAGCCGTGAATGACACTGTAGATATAGGCTTTACCATTACCAAATACCAGTTTAGAAGCCATGCGCGCTGCATTAACGAGTAATGCTGCTGCAACGCTCGTGTGGACATGGCTTTGCGGGCAGATTGCAAAGATTAAGTAAAGGTAACATGATGACAAACAATATTGACTTAAAAGCCACACAAAACTCATACTACGCCGCCAGCGCGAATGAACAGCCTGCGTATCCAACACTACAAAGCGACATTGAAGCAGATGTATGCATCGTCGGCGGCGGTTTTGCGGGCTTGTCGAGCGCGATAGAGCTGGCAGATCGCGGCTATAAAGTTGTCGTGTTAGAAGCGCATCACATCGGCTTTGGCGCCAGTGGTCGCAATGGCGGACAACTCATCGCTGGCCTAGCCTGTGAGCAGGAGGTGATTGAAAAGTCAATTGGCTTTGACGCGGCAAAACAAGTGTGGAATATGACGCTAGAAGCGCTGGATTTGGTGCGCGAGCGCGTAAAACGCTTTGATATTAATTGTGATTTGGTCGATGGTTTTTTAGGTGTTTCAGTCGGCGAGAAAAAAGGTAAAAACCTGCGTAAATGGTTTGATGGTATGGCAACGAAATACCATTACGACACTGATGCCAAATGGATAGAGCCCACCTATTTAAAAGACTGGATTGATAGCCCACGCTATTTTAATGGCTATTTTGATAAGCGTAGTGGGCATTTACATCCGCTTAATTACTGCTTGGGTTTGGCAAAAGGTGCGGCCAGTTTGGGCGTGCAAATTTATCAACATTCGGCTGTGAATGATTTACAAAAAGGCGCAACTGCGGTTTTAAAAACTGAAGCTGGCAGTGTAAAAGCCAAATATGTGGTGCTGGCGGGCAATATCTTTTTGTCAGAAATTTCGCCACAACTGGCGCCCAGTTTAACCAACCGCATTATGCCAGTAGGCACTTATATCATTGGTACAGAGCCAATTGACCCTTATTTGGCTGTCAAGCTTATTCCGAGTAATTCTGCGATTTGTGATACTTGTTTTGCCTTGGATTATTTTCGATTTTCTGGCGGAAATAATGCCGACAAACTTAAAGAAACGCATCCGCGCATGATTTTTGGCGGCCGCGTCAGCTATAGCACCATGACGCCGCGTCATTTAACGCAAAGCATGCAGCAACGCATGACCGCGGCTTTTCCACAACTTGCCAACACAAAAGTGGATTACACTTGGGGCGGCTTTGTAGACATTAGTATGAATCGCGCGCCCGATTTTGGTCGCGTGGCGCCTAATATTTACTACTTACAAGGCTTTTCTGGCCACGGTGTAGCATTGACGGGGCTTGCAGGCAAGCTGGTGGCAGAGGCAATTAGCGGCCAAGCCGAGCGCTTAGATGTATTTGCCAACATAAAACACCATGATTTTTTTGGAGGAAAATTGCTGCGCACGCCTGCATTGGTGTTGGGTATGGCGTGGTATCAGTTGCGAGAGAAATTTGGCTAGATTTCGAAAAATTTGGCTAGGGTTGTAGAGTGAAAAAAGAAAAGGTATGGGTATTTGCCTTAATGGCGGTGACAGTTTTATGGGGCTGGTCATTTTCGGCAATCCATCAAGCCTTGCTCGAATTAAGAGCACCTGTGTTTAACGCTTATCGTTTTATTGTGGGTGCAGTGGCTATACTGCCTTTTGTCGCAAAAAAATTAGGTCATAGCACGCGTTTAGATTGGCTTGCTGGCGGCCTTGCTGGTGTGGTGCTGTTTTT
>JANOWA010000145.1:0-4657 GCA_031417675.1 Methylotenera sp. | reverse complement strand
CCTAAAACATGAATATGCATGAGAATCTTTATACTTTAATAAAACTTGATTTTACGCCAAATGGGGCATTAATAAACAAAAAGGCCGCCATACGGCAGCCTTTTTTAGAAACAAAATTATTTGTTCATTACGTACATGGTTACTTCAAAGCCAAAACGCATTTCGGTAGCTGCTGGTGTTGTCCACATGATAAATATCCTTTTCAGTTGATGATTAAATCGCTGTTGCGAATAGCGCTACAACGTAAGATGCATCATGCGCTGCTTAACGTATATTTAACAGGCAAAAAAACCGAAACACTGCTCATGATAATCATGACAATACAGAAACCAGCTATGGCACAAGGCAGCATATATTGACAGCGGCAAGTACGCATCACCCAATCTATATTAACTATTTATTTCTGCCACTGCCACTGCCACTGCCACTGCCACTTCCGCTCCCGCTTCCACTTCTGCCAGAATCAATAGCTCTACCAGAATCACCAGAACGGTTTGAAGGCTCTCTGCCACTGGCTCCTCCACCTGATGAGCGACCTGATGTATCTCTTCCGCCTCTTGTACTATCTGTTGAAGGGCGACCGCTGTCTGACGGCCTAGATCCGCCAGACGAATCATGGCCACTACCTGACCTATCGCTTGCGCCAGAATTAGAGTGATCGCTACCCGAGCCCTTGCCGCCGTTACCATCATGTCCACCCGAAGACTCGTTACCACTATTATTTGTTTTACTATCGCCCTTACCATCTGAACTGTTAGCGTCTGTAGAAACGCTGTGTTGTTCAAACAGCTTTCCGCTTCTTAGTTCTAGTTTATCGCAAACCCAATGGCCTTTATTATCGCGACGCATTTCAATTTTTACTACTTTGCCACGTAATTTTTCAACACTACTATAAGAAGTGTTACCTTGCGAAGCCGTGATTTCTGTGCCGCCTATACGCAAGCTATTTTCTCGATCCGCCTTCACAAAGCCTTCAATTATAGCCGTGTCAGCACGGTTAATGCTGTTGGTAATCGGTTGCGACTCCACTTGATCGGCTGTCATGACTCGTCCATCCCACTTGCCACTTACGCGCAATTCATTACCCACTTTAATGTTATCCAATACATTTTTATTGCTAACGGTAACTCTTGTACCATTTATCAGCACACTATTGGCAGACGAATTGCTGCGATCAACGCTAGTGACTAAGCCAATGGTGCTGGCATTGCCCGCATCGCTTACATCAATGCGTGTCGCCACAATTTCGCCATTATCAAGCCTGTGTCCACTCACGCGCGCGACCGATTTATTGGCGTCAAGTTGACGCATTTGCTGTACCATTTCTTGGTTTAAGCGCACTGTTTGCCCCATCACTTGCATGGTATTCAACTTAATATCAATGCGCCCAACAGGCCCAGCTACCACATGGAATATGCCGATTGACTTGGCACGCAATTGACCACCAACTTTATCGGCCTTTAGCATCACCATTTTACCTGTGGCTAGGTTAGATAATTTTGACGAAAACCCATTTTCATATACTGGTGTGTTTTTATCGTAGAATACTTCTTCGCCATTGACGCAAATACTGGCAAAACCTGTGACTATGCCAATGATCGCCACGCCGCCCTGCGTGTCTGCTGGCAGCAAAGAAGTGATTAGCGCATCACCCGTGCCGCCAATACCGCCATGCTCTGTACTAATACCGGTGCCGCCCATGCCACCATCTGCTGTAATACCAGTGCCACCAAAACCATTGTCACTGGTAACGCCTGTTTCACCTAGCCCATTATCACTTGTAATACCAGTGCCGCCAAGGCCGCTATCACTCGTAACGCCTGTTCCACCGAGACCATTATCACTGCTTACACCTGTGCCACCCATGCCGTTATCTAGCTTATTGGGGTTGACAGCTGATGCAGTTGAACAATTGCCATCTGCTGCTTGCGTCAATGCACTCGCACACAAGCAAAAAGCGCTTATGCAGACAGCCATTATCGTGTGTTGATAGTTAATCAAGGTTTTCATCCTGATTGATTACGGCGCTGTTTGATTGCAAGGCATTGTTTTTATTTGCATTATTCTGCATAGGTTCAGCATAAAAATACACACCATAAGTCATCCGCATATTGGCATTTTTGGCATGCTTATCGCCTGTTGCTGCTTCATCTGCCACTTTATTCACGCCGCGCAAGGCTTTCATGCCTTGCTTTTGTGCAAAGTCTGCAATGGCCATTAAACTTTGTGGACTGAGTGCATCATAATGTACACAACGCTCAAAAAAGCCAGGCCGTTGACCGATGACGTTAGAAACTGCGGCTGATGCGTGATCGTGCAAATTGTGTCCAAAGTAATATACTTTTTCGTCGAAGCCTTCTTGCGCAATAAACATATCGGTCGTTAAATGCACAAAATTATCACTATCTAGCCGCGCAACCCCTAAGCGCAGCCACTCATCTAGCACTGCTCTTGGGTGAATATCGGTACTTAAACTACGCACCATGCTTTCAAATGACGCATCTGTATTATCTGAAGCAAAGCGTGGCAAGGGTTTAGGCAAGCCTTCTGCATCAATATAAGCTGGGTTAGCGTTCCACAAAGCAATCAGTTGCGAGCCAAGCGATACATTACCAGGCATTACATCTTCTACATTCGGTTGCAGCTCTCGTAAGCGTTTCACATCTTTGCGATGCACGCCGCTCATTAAACTAATACGTGAATCGGTTTGGCGCTTGTCATCAATCGTAAAGTCTTGATCAGCCACTTCGACAAATAAGGTTTTTAGCAAATCAATGGCAAACGTATAGCTTAAGTTATTGGCTAACATCAGCTTAACAAATGGCCTTAACACGCGCTTTAAGGCGTTTGCTATTAATAGTTGCTTCTTGGACGTTTGTGCGCTCAATTGTGATGTGCTTTATCAAAATCTAAATAATTTCCGTAGCTAACTCTAGCAGTATTTGCAGCAAAGTAACATAGTCATTTTGGCGCAAACTTCATTTTTTCTATTATTTAAAGTAAAAAATTAGTTATTTCTCGTTGTAAAACAATACCTAACTAGGTACGACCATCATCTTATATCAAAATTAAATTAAATAAAAGGGATTTTTTTCCATTTTATACTTGACACGGGAAATTTTTCCATTTATTCTGCACTTAAGCGGGGAAGAAAATCCGTCTAATATTTGGATTTCTATTTTAACTTTTGGAGAATTATCATGTTTAACAAAATAATTATCGCAAGTGCATTTAGTGGTTTATTCGTTTTGGCAACTGCCAATGTTTATGCTGCGCAAGTAACGACTGAGCAAGTGATTGCTCGCGAAGCATCAGAAGCACCGCGTGGCGCTGATAATAATAATCAACGTCGTCGTGGCCGTAATGGCGCTTCAGAAGATGTGGGTAGTTTTGTAATTGCTCGCGAAGCAACTGAAGCACCGCGTGGCGCTGATAACAACAATCAACGTCGTCGTGGCCGCGCTTAATTAACCGTACTTTTATTCTGTAATCAAATTTTTCTTAAATGGAGTTTGAAATGGACAAACTACTTTTATCGGCTTTAAACACCATGAGTGCTGTGCAATTATCTACGTCCGCAAAGGCACGAAATGGCGTCGATGACAGCGCTAATGCCAAAGAAAACAAAAGTACGTATGAAAATCGGCGTGGATCAGACGCATCAAGGTTTAGTCGTTACGGTCGCAGGATCACTGATTTACAAAACCACCATGCGCGTGACCAAGCGTACCATGGCCAATACGAGAATAACCAAGACGCGGATGATTCTGTTATTTATTTGTAGCAATAAATGAAGCAGCAAGCAAAACGCCATCAATGCCCAATTAGCACTGATGGCGTTTTACCCTATATTTAATACTTAAATAACTATTGACGGCGCGCGCGAACCGCCTCCGCCAGCATTTCGAGCACTTGCACGCTATCATCCCAACCCAAACAAGCATCAGTAATTGATTTTCCGTATTCTAGCTCGCAACCTGGCGTGTGTTCTTGGCGACCTTCTTTGAGGTGCGATTCCACCATCACGCCCATGATGCGCGCTTCACCCGCCGCCACCTGCCCTGCTATATCACGCGCTACATTTTTCTGCTTGCTGTAATCTTTACTGCTATTGGCGTGGCTACAATCAATCATTAATCTTGCTGCTAAGCCAGCATTGGCAAGGCTCTCGCAAGCCCCATCCACGCTAGCCGCATCAAAATTAGGTGTTTTGCCACCGCGTAAAATAATGTGGCAATCGTCGTTGCCATTAGTGGAAAATATCGCTGCATTGCCCTCTTTGGTAAAAGACAGAAAATGGTGCGGGCTTTCTGCGGTTTTAATCGCATCAATTGCCACGCGCACATTGCCATCGGTACCATTTTTAAAACCAACAGGGCAAGATAAACCACTAGCCAGCTCACGATGCACTTGCGATTCGGTGGTGCGCGCGCCAATCGCGCCCCAGCTCACCAAATCCGCCGTATATTGCGGTGTAATAGTATCTAAAAACTCCATCGCCGAAGGCATGCCCAGCTCATTCACATCTAACAAAAATTGGCGCGCCGTTTTTAGGCCTTTGTTAATGTCGTAACTACCATCAAGCTGCGGGTCGTTAATCAAACCTTTCCAGCCCACGGTGGTGCGCGGCTTTTCAAAATACACGCGCATCACAATC
>JANOWA010000144.1:0-2603 GCA_031417675.1 Methylotenera sp. | reverse complement strand
TTGCAAACTTTCATCTGTGTTTAATACAATATTGGCACCTACAATTTGCGGTACGATGGGCAACTGGGCGCCGCCGCGGTTAATGAGTACCGCCAATTGAATGCTGGCAGGGCGGCCGTAATCAAATAACTCATTCATGGCCGCGCGCGTGGTGCGGCCCGTATAAAAAATGTCGTCGATTAAAATAATGTGTTTATCGGTGATATCAAAACTGATATTGGCAGGCTTTGGTTCAGCTTTTAAACCGCGCTGGTTGTAGTCATCGCGGTACATCGCGGCGTCTAGCGTACCATTTGTAATATCCAGCCCAATTTCCAATTTTAATGATTTTAAAATTCTATCCATCAGCCAAACGCCGCCGCTGTGTATGCCCACCAGCGCGCAATTGGCTGCACCATGCGAGTCAATTTGCGTTTTAATTTGGGCGCTAATAGCGCTTAATAAAGTTTCTGGATTTGGTAATGTCATATTAATTTTAAGTCGTCAAAATGCGATTGCAAAGTAGGATTGTAAGATACTTTGCGCGGCAACCGCATCTAGCATGGCTTTTTGTTTTTGGCCTTTTATGCCCGCTGCGCTAAGGTTTTGTGATGCTTCAACAGAGCTTAAACGCTCATCCACCATTACCACAGGTAAATTAAAGCGGCCTTCTAGCCGCTGCGCAAATTTTTTCGAGAGTTGTGTGAGCAGGTGTGCCTCGCCATCCATATGCATCGGCAAACCCACCACTAGCAAGGCTGGGCGCCATTCTTGGATGAGTTCGCCAATTTGCGCAAACTTCGCTTCATTCTCTTCTGCATTAATCGTCGTTAGCGGATGCGCCACTTTTAGCATGGTCTCGCCAGTTGCCACGCCGATGCGCTTTTCGCCAAAATCAAACGCCATCACCGTGCCAGTTATATTGGGGTAGCTGCGCTCTAAAATGGGCAAATGACTTTGGTCTAAGCTGTTTTGGTTTAAGTTTAGTGCCATTTAAGCATGCCCCGCCTGCTGCGATAAATTGCTTATATTTAAGCCCATCATACCCATCGCTAAATCAAATTTGTCGTGATTAGGTGCATCAAAAATAAGCGCGTGCGCCTCTTCAGCTAAGCTGGTTTCTAGCGAAAGCCAAGCATTTTGCGCCATCTCATCTTCTAGCTGACCTGCTGTCCAGCCCGCGTAGCCTAAAGCGATAAGCATCTTACTCGGTACATTATTTTTGTTTATATTGTTTTCGGCGACAGCCTCTAAAATATCTTTAGAGGTGGTTAAAGCAATTTCGTTATTGATGATAACGGTGGAATTAAATTCATCATGTGCATCAGGCAAAAGAGTGTGCAAAATAAAGCCGCGCTCGGTTTGCACTGGGCCGCCATAATGCACGGGCTTGGCCAGTAAGTTTAGCGATTCGGTTTCAAGTTTAATTTGCGCAAACAATCGTGCAACGGTGATATCGGCATGGCGATTGATGATCACGCCCATGGCGCCATCTTGATTGTGCGTGCAAATATAGGTGACGGTTTTAGAAAAAAATGGGTCTGTCATGGCGGGCATCGCGATGAGAAACTGACCAGTGAGATTAAGTTTTTCCAATGAATACGATTTTAACACAAATTAGCTGGCTTGCTAATTAACTGGTTTCCAAGTATCCCGTGACTTCTAGCCCAAAGCCCATCATGCTCGGCATTTTGCGCGGTGTGGCCATTAGGCGCATTTTACCGACGCCACAATCCACCAAAATTTGCGAGCCAATACCATAGGTACGCAGCTCTTGGTGGGTGCGAATCGGCTCATCTGCGCCTTGAATACGCGCCACTAAATCATCGCCACTATCAGTGCCGTTTTTAGCATGGTTCAGCATCACAATCACGCCACACTCCGCTCCAGATAAAGCCTTCATCGCGTCAAGCATATTCCAGCTATGCGTGCAACTGCTGCTATCGAGCAAATCGAATACAGATAGTGGCTCGTGCACGCGCACCAAGCATTCGGTATCGGGTTTTGGCGTACCTTTTACCAGTGCTAGGTGCGTTTCATTAGCCATTTTGTCGCGATACGCCACCAACCGCATTGCGCCGTAAGGCGTAGCAACGGTGCGCTCTGCAGCGCGTTCGATAAGTTTTTCGTTTTCACTTCGGTACTTAATTAAATCAGCAATTGTGCCAATTTTTATGTCGTGTTGCTGCGCGATTTCAACTAAATCTGGCAGGCGCGCCATTTCGCCGTCATCTTTTAAAATTTCACAAATGACACTGGCTGGCTCGCAGCCTGCCAGCGCGGCTAAATCGCAACCTGCCTCGGTATGACCTGCGCGCACCAGTACGCCGCCATTCAGCGCGGCGAGTGGAAAGATATGACCTGGGCTAACCAAGCTTTTTGCATTGGCATTTTTAGCCACCGCTGCTTTGATGGTTGTGGCGCGATCAGTCGCCGAAATACCAGTGGTGACGCCAGTTGCAGCCTCAATCGACACGGTAAAATTAGTGCCCAAACGCGTCGCATTTTTAAGCACCATTGGTGGTAAATTAAGTTGTTTACAGCGCGCTTCGGTGAGTGTTAAGCAGATTAAACCACGGCCAAATTTGGCCATAAAGTTAATGTGTTTCGCGGTCGCGAATTCG
>JANOWA010000143.1:0-9466 GCA_031417675.1 Methylotenera sp. | reverse complement strand
TATGCAAAAAGGTTTTTCTGCGATAGAGATGATGGTGGTGGTGGCAATCATTGCAATTTTGGCCTCAGTTGCAATTCCATCGCAAATGGGGCGTATTGTTAAAGAGCAAGTAGCTGCGGCACTGCCACTAGCCGATATTGCTAAAGAGCCGATTTCTGCCAGCTGGAAAGCAGATAAAAAACT
The DNA here is from genome assembly GCA_031417675.1 of Methylotenera sp. Taxonomy (GTDB): domain Bacteria; phylum Pseudomonadota; class Gammaproteobacteria; order Burkholderiales; family Methylophilaceae; genus Methylotenera_A. The sequence goes on along the minus strand of JANOWA010000143.1, from coordinate 9,283 downwards.
ACCAATCGACAATAAAGAAGCCAATTTGCCAGCGCCAGAGAAGGTGGTAAGTAATTATGTCAGCGCGTTAGCAATAAAAGATGGCGTGATTAGCATGACGTTTGGCAATAAAGCGCACCCAAAAATTGCAGGAAAAGTAATCTCGCTACGCCCAGCAGTGATAGAGGAATCGCAAATTGTGCCAATTGCTTGGGTGTGCGGCAATGCCGCAGCGCCTAAGCAAATGACGATTAAGGGCGAAAACAAAACCAATGTGCCAGACCAATATTTGCCGCACTTATGCCGCTAAAAAGCAAAAAAATTAAGTGGATGTTGTGCGCTTAATGCGTTGAATTGCTTAGGTTTAGAAAAGGCTCGCTCGCAAATAAAGCGGCCGCATCAACCGCATCAAACGCATAATGTTTATTGCAAAAATCACAATTCACATCAATGCTGCCTTGTTCAGCCAAAATGCTATTCACCTCATCTGCGCCCAGCATACGCAACATGCCGCCCACTTTAGTTTTGCTGCAACTACAGTAAAATTGCGTTGGTTTTGCGTCAAATAAACGAATATTTTCTTCGGCAAATAATCGCGTTAATAAGGTTTCAGGTGCTAGGTTTTGCAGCTCTTCATGCGTGACAGTATTGGCCAAATGGTTCATGCGATTCCATGCGTCTTCATCTTTAGCAAAAGGATCGCTTCCTGCGCTATTCGGTAGTTTTTGTAATAGCATGCCAGCAGAGCTTTCACCATCGCAATGCAGCCAAAGTGAAGTGTCAATTTGTTGCGAACGCAGCATATAATTTTGCAGCATTTCGGCAATTGTGTTGCCTTCAATGGGCACAATGCCTTGATACGGCTCGCCTTCAGTGGGGTCTAGTGTAATCACAAATTGCCCATGCTCAAGCAGTTCTGCAAAGCTCAGATTGCCCACTTCTTCAGCCCATTTGTCATCCCACTTGGCCGTGGCGCGTAACTTTAAATCTGAGCTGCATTCCACCACCAGCAACTTTAGCGCGCCTTTGCTCTGCAATTGCAGTACCATCATGCCATCCATTTTAAGTGTGCCAGTTAGCAATACGCTGGCTGCCATCAACTCGCCCAAGGCTTGTTTTAACACCATTGGCAAGGTTTGGTGTTGCAAAACTTGCCGATATGACTGATTTAAATGAACAATATTGCCGCGAATGGGCATGGGCTTATTGTGCACATCTTCAAACAAAAAGTGTTGCAGCGAATCGTTAAAGGTTTCCATCACTGCATTTTAACATTGACGCGCTATATTTAAAGGTGGATGACAATTTTATCTTGCCTTGGCACATTGGTAATACGCCAATTGGCAATCGCCCAGCGCCAACACTCAGCAACGCTGGCGCTTTTTAGCCCAAGCGGCGGCATTTGGCCTAAAAAGCTTAACGCCTCAACAATAAGATGGCCGGCAATGCGGGTATCTATTGGCTTGGCAAGGGTTTGCTTGCTGAGTTTTTCGCCAGCTGCATTTACCGCCACTGGCACATGCGCGTATTCTGGCCTGAGAAAATTTAGCAAATATTGCAAATAAATTTGGCGCGGCGTGGAGTCTAACAAATCCGCGCCGCGCACAATATGGGTGATATTTTGCAGCGCGTCATCCACCACTACGGCAAGCTGGTAGGCAAAAAATCCATCTTTGCGCTTTAAAATAAAATCGCCAACATCTGCTAGCAGATTTTGAGAAATATTGTCTTGAATCGCATCATTAAAACCAATTTCACCTGCACCATCCACATTGATGCGCCACGAGCCAATAGCCATGCGGCTTGCAGAGGCATGGCTTTGGCTGCTAAGTTTATTGTGTTCACAAGTTTTGGGGTAAATCACCCCATCTACACCGCTTGCAACGCTGGAATCCGCAATTTCTTTGCGGCTGCAAGTGCAAGCGTAAATAAAGCCATTACGCTTTAAATGCTGCAAATAGTCTTCATAAATATCACTGCGCTGGCTTTGATACAAAATTGGCGCATCCCACTCAAAGCCAAAAGCCTCTAAACTGCGCAAAATATTATCTGACGCGCCTGCCATTTCACGTGTTTTGTCTAAATCCTCGATTCGCAACAACCATTGACCGCCGTTAGATTTTGCATCGCAATAACTCGCCACAGCTGCAATGAGCGAGCCAAAATGCAAGGGCCCAGTAGGCGAAGGTGCAAAACGGCCAATATAATGCATCGCTAATGGTCGGCTTGTACTGTTTGTTCTGGTTGAATATAGGGCGGAATATGCCACGTTTGCAGCTGCTTACCAAGTAATTGCAAGTTGCATTGCATGCGGTCTGCGCCGTTGGCGCTCACATCAAATTCGTACAAACGCAGCAACTGCGCGTGGCCACGGCCATCTCTGCCTATGCGCAAGCGATTGCAGGCGACGGTTTCATCGAGCAATTGCAGATTGCAGCGGCTGGCTAATTCGCGCCCAAAGCCAATGGCTATCTCGCGTTTGGCAATGCTATCTAGCCAAAACCATGCGGCTAAGATAAGCAAAGCTAATAATAGTGTTTCAAACATATTGTTTACTTTTTTAAAGATTACAGACAAAATAACATTAAACTAATGTAATACTATATGAGCTTTTTATTATATTATTCAATAGATTGTGCAGTAAAATTAAAATTAATATTAAAAATATAGTTATATCGAATTTTCAATCAAAATTAAGCGGCCAACATTAAGTGATGAAAATCAAGTCATGAATATAAACCCACGCGAACAACAAGCATTAGAAGTCTATATTAAGCTGCTTACTGGCAAAGGCTTTGGCCCAGAGACCTTTGTGCCACGTGTTAATTTTTTAAACAAATTAATGCCATTGCTAACCGATAAAGCGCTAAACGGACGAGAATATCGCATGGCGATTGAAGTGCTAATGGACGAGATTGCCAATGATGATTGGCCAGAAAGCTTAGTCATCGCGCGTGAGTATTATCCTTTTTGGATCGATGATTTAAAAGCGGTTTCTTTGTTTAGTAAAAACGCAACACAAGACCCACTGCCGATTGATTGGAAGCCAATAGAGGTAAGTCTAAGCAGCCTTTGGCACACGGTTGATACCGAAAAATTTGGCACCACTGATAGCTGGGCTTTAAAAGGTTATACCAAAGCGCTGCGCTTCGAAAATGCCGATCAAACTTTAATTGATACCCGTTTAAAGCTGGCCAAAATTTTATTGGTGCGCCTGCGTGACGCGCCTGATAAAAACAATAAAGTCTATCGCACCACGGTTGATGCCACCTTGCCGCTGTTTGAAGTAAAAAAAAATCGCCGCTTATTTTTAGTCGTTGTGCGTGAGTTCTTTCACTTTTGGGCGGGCAATCCAGAGGCGGATAAGTTTGTGTTAAATAATTATACCGTTAGCATGTTGTAGGTCATTCTCAGCAGCAATCAGCTTTTGCACTTATTGGGTGCAATGCACTTTTAATGGCACTATATTAGTGCGCTCTATCCCCTTATGAAATTAAAAATCCTTTAAAATCAATGGCCATGCAAATGGCTTAAATTTTGCTTATAAATCATGCGCTTTTAAATATAAAAAGCATCATTAATAATGATTTTTTGGGGAGTTTTTTCAAATGGAAGCATTAGTTTCAGCAGGAGATGTGTTATTTGTATTGCTTGGCGCCATTATGGTGCTGGCGATGCATGCAGGCTTTGCGTTTTTAGAGCTGGGCACCGTACGTAAAAAAAACCAAGTGAACGCGCTGGTTAAAATTATGGTGGATTTTAGTGTTTCTACTATTGCTTATTTTTTCATCGGCTATAGCATTGCTTACGGCATAGATTTTTTTAGTGGTGCAAAAGTGTTAGCTGCTAAAAACGGCTTTGGCTTAGTTAAGTTCTTCTTTTTACTCACCTTTGCGGCGGCGATTCCTGCCATTGTTTCTGGTGGCATAGCCGAGCGCGCCAAATTTAACCCGCAGATTGCGGCAACCTTTTTACTGGTTGGCTTTATCTATCCTTTTTTTGAAGGCATCGCATGGAATCACCATTACGGCATTCAAGATTGGCTTAAAGCCAGCTTTGGTGCAGAGTTCCACGATTTTGCTGGCTCGGTAGTGGTGCATGCTATGGGTGGCTGGATTGCCCTAGCCGCGGTCATTTTGTTAGGTGCGCGTAGTGGTCGTTATAATAAAGATGGTCGTGTAAATGCACATCCACCCTCAAACATCCCTTTTTTGGCACTTGGCGCATGGATACTCACCGTAGGCTGGTTTGGCTTTAATGTGATGTCGGCGCAAGCGGTACAAGGCATCTCTGGCTTGGTAGCAATAAACTCGTTAATGGCCTTGGTTGGCGGCACCATTGCGGCTTTAGTTGTCGGCAAAAATGACCCAGGTTTTGTGCACAATGGCCCATTAGCGGGTTTGGTGGCAGTTTGCGCGGGTTCTGATTTAATGCATCCACTTGGTGCATTGGCTACAGGCGCCATAGCCGGTGGCTTGTTTGTATGGGCGTTTACAGTGACGCAAAATCGTTTAAAAATTGATGACGTACTTGGAGTATGGCCGCTGCACGGTTTATGCGGCGCTTGGGGCGGTATCGCTGCTGGCATTTTTGGTGCAAAATCGCTTGGCGGCATGGGCGGTGTGAGCTTTATGTCGCAATTAATTGGCACAGGTCTAGGTATTGCCATTGCCTTAATTGGCGGCGCAATTGTGTATGGTGGCTTGAAAGCTGCATTTGGCCTGCGCATGACGCAAGAGGAAGAGTTTGAAGGTGCTGATTTAAGTATTCACAAAATAGGCGCAACCGCCGATGATTAAATACTTAGGCGTATTTACCGAATATTAAAAAGTCACGCCACCGCCGACGATTAAATCGACAGTCGGACTACATTTTGGACTAAACACGAAACGCCATGCTAAAATCAAGTATGGCGTTTTTTCATCTTATTATCCCTGCAGCAGGCGCAGGCAGCCGCATGGGCAAGCTTGCAAATACAGTGCCCAAACAGTATTTGCGTTTGGCAGGCAAGCCAATGATTGCGCATAGTATCCAAGTTTTTTTGAATCAGCCGCGCATTACCAGCATTCATTTAGCGCTCAATCCAGCTGACGAGTTTTGGCGCAGTTTAACGCTAGAACCCGCCAGCAAACTCAAGCTGCATTACACGGGTGGTGAAAGCAGGGCGGCAACTGTGCTTAATACCCTCAACATAATGAATGTGGCAGAAGACGATTGGATTTTAGTGCACGATGCAGCGCGCCCAGGCTTAACACACCAACTGTTAGACAATTTATTGCGCGAGCTTGAACATGACCCTGTCGGCGGCTTGCTAGCATTGCCGCTGGCCGATACCTTAAAGCAATCAGACGCGTTTAATCACGTTGCTAGCACGATTCCACGCGCCAATTTATGGCAAGCGCAAACACCGCAAATGTTTCGCTATGGCTTATTAAAACAAGCACTTACGGCCTATAATGGCCATTCGACAGACGAGGCGGAAGCGGTTGAAGCGCTTGGTTTACAGCCAAAATTGGTGCAAGGCGAATTGCGTAATTTAAAAGTCACCTATCCGCAAGATTTAGCTTTGCTAGAGGCTTTATTAAGTGCTGAAAACACGACAGAAACTATCAAGGAAAATACTGCATGAGAATCGGTCATGGTTTTGACGTTCACAAACTGGTAATTGGCCGAAAGTGCATCATTGGCGGTGTGGAGATTGCGCATGACAAAGGCTTAGATGGCCATTCTGACGCCGATGTGTTGCTACACGCCATTTGCGACGCACTACTGGGCGCGGCGGCATTGGGCGATATTGGTAAGCATTTCCCACCATCGGATGACACTTTTAAAAATGCAGACTCGCGCGTGCTATTGCGGCATGTGGTTGATTTATTGCATAAAAATAATTACAAAGTGAATAATATTGATGCAACTGTTATTTGTGAAGCACCAAAATTGTCACCACATACGGCACAAATGTGCGCCAATATTGCTGCCGATTGCCAAGTAGATTTAAGCCAAGTCAATGTAAAAGCCACCACCACAGAAAAGTTAGGTTTTACAGGCCGCGGTGAAGGCATCGCGGCAGAGGCGGTTTGCACGATAATCAAGAATGGATAGTCATTTCCTTATCGGCGACTCAATAAGCGACTAAGCTATTGTCATTCCCGCGCAAGCGGAAATCCATTTTAAGTTTTTGATTTTATTGCTAAAGATTAAGTTAAAAACTATTGACTACATTCCTGCTCCAAAAGGTACTATCACTTCTAAAGAAAATAGTTAATTACCCCTATGTTTAAATGGTTTCAAAATCTTGCTTCACCTTTCCCAGATGCGCTCATCACTACGCCACCCAAAAGTTTTTGGGCATTTGCGTGGGGCTGTACGCAAGGTTTGCGTCCGTATTTGCTTGGCATGACCATTTTTACTGGCTTAATCGCTGCTTTCGAGGCCGCGTTATTTGCCATGATGGGCAAAATTGTTGATTGGTTAAGTGGCGTACCAAAAGATTTGCTGTGGCAAAATTACGCAACGCAACTGATTGTTTTAGCGGTTGCTTTAGTCGCCAGTACAATTTTTATTTTGATGCAAACGTTGTTTAAGCATCAAACGCTGGCGGCTAACTTTCCTATGCGCATGCGCTGGAATTTTCATCGACTGATGCTCAATCAATCGCTCAGTTTTTATCAAGATGAGTTTGCAGGCCGCGTGGCGGCAAAAGTCATGCAAACCGCGCTGGCGGTGCGTGATGTGTGGTTTATTGTGGCCGATATTATGGTGTATGTGGTCGTCTATTTTGGCAGCATGGTGGGCATTGTGGCGTACTTTAACAGCTTGATTGCCATACCATTTTTGATTTGGTTGGCGGCTTACGTTGTTTCATTAAGTTATTTTGTGCCGCGCTTAAGCGAAACATCACGCATGCAAGCCGATGCGCGTAGCTTGATGACAGGACGTATTACCGATGCCTACACCAATATCAGTACGGTTAAACTGTTCTCACACGCGGGGCGCGAAGGCGCATATGCCAAAGACGCCATGCACGAATTTATTGGCACGGTGCACGCGCAAATGCAGTTGGTTAGCATGGTTGAAATTATTAATCATGTACTCAATATGCTATTGATAATTGGCACCAGTTTAACTGCGCTTTATTTGTGGAGCAAAGGTCAAGTGTCGGTGGGTGGTGTAGCCGCCGCAACCGCCATGGCGCTGCGTATGAACGGTATTTCGCACTGGGTAATGTGGGAGATGACATCGCTCTACGAGCAAGTAGGCACGGTGCAAGACGGTATGAATACGCTGACTACGCACAACAAAATTATCGATGCAGTTGACGCAAAACCTTTGCAAGTGACTAAAGGTGAAATTGCGTTTAATGCGGTAGATTTTAGTTATGGCGCGCAAAAAACTGTGCTAAAAAACTTAAATCTGCACATTAAAGCGGGTGAAAAAGTTGGGCTAGTAGGGCGCTCTGGCGCGGGCAAATCCACCATTGTAAATTTGCTGTTAAGGTTTTACGAAGTTGAAACGGGCAGCGTGTTAATCGATAGTCAAAACGTCAATAGCGTCACGCAAAACAGCCTGCGCGCTAGCATTGGTATGGTTACGCAAGATACCAGTTTGTTGCACAGAAGCGTGCGTGATAATATTTTATACGGCCGCCCAGAAGCCACCGAGGCTGAAATAATCGCCGCCGCCAAACGCGCCGAAGCGCATGAATTTATACTCAACTTAAGCGATGCCAAAGGCCGCAGCGGTTACGATGCGCACGTGGGCGAGCGTGGTGTAAAGCTCTCAGGCGGTCAACGCCAGCGTATCGCGATTGCGCGCGTGATGCTAAAAGATGCGCCTATTTTGTTGCTAGACGAAGCGACGAGTGCCTTGGATAGTGAGGTTGAAGTCGTTATCCAGCAAAGCTTGTATCAACTGATGCAGGGCAAAACCGTCGTTGCCATCGCGCATCGCTTATCCACAATCGCCGCCATGGATAGACTGATTGTGCTGGATAACGGTAACATTATTGAGCAAGGCAATCATGCCGAGTTGCTTAAACAGGGCGGCTTGTATGCGAGTTTGTGGGCGCATCAAAGCGGTGGCTTTTTGGGTGAGCAATAACCTAACTAGCCCCTCTCCTACGCTGTCGCGCACCCACTCCCGCCTGCGGGCGAGGGCTAATGTTATATGCTCCATTGCATAACTAACTCGCAGTTCCGCAAATAGGCGAGTGCACATGAGAACAGAAGAGACATGTTGTCGTGCTTCACCCCCTCCCCCGCAAGCGGGAGAGGGTTGGGGAGAGGGGCGACATTAAATTGAAAAGCGCACTGAAACAATTAAGGAGAAAAGTATGAGTGACGTTGAACAAAAACCACCGTTGCCACCATTTACACGCGAAACCGCCATTCAAAAAGTGCGCATGGCAGAAGATGGCTGGAACAGCCGCGACCCAAAGCGCGTTTCACTAGTGTATACGCAAGATTCGCAATGGCGCAACCGCGCAGAGTTTCCCAAAGGTCGCGCGCAAATTGTTGAATTTTTAACCCTCAAATGGGCGAAAGAGCTAGATTACCGGCTAATTAAAGAGCTGTGGGCATTTACCGATAACCGCATTGCGGTGCGCTTTGCTTACGAATGGCATGATGATTCGGGGCAATGGTTTAGAAGTTACGGTAACGAGAACTGGCAGTTCGATGCCAATGGTTTAATGGAACTGCGTTATGCCAGCATCAACGATTTACCGATAAGCGAGAGTGAACGAAAATTCTTTTGGCCGCTCGGCCGAAGACCAGATGACCATGCGAGTTTGAGTGAACTGGGGTTGTAGATGTTTAGGGGCTTAGTATTGTACTTTTTTTCTAAAATCATTTTCTTCACTTGACTTCATTCATCAATATGAATACTATAAGTAGCAATATGAAAACCTCTGCGTTTGAACAAGCTAAATATTTTTTAGGTACACCTTCTTACGAAGCAGAAGGAGTTGCCATTTATTGCAAAGATTGCATACAAGGTATGAAAATGCTACCTGAAAATTTGGTTAACTTAACAGTCACTTCTCCTCCATATAATATTGGGAAGGAATATGAATACCTAATTGAAACCAGTGACTATATCGATTGGTGTATTAAATGGATGAAAGAAGCATATCGAATATTGTCTCCTAATGGTTCAATGTATTTTCACATTGATTATCGTGAAGTACATTATTGCAAAATTTTACTGGACAAAATTTTTGGGCGTGAAAGTTTCTTGAATGAAATAATTTGGGCTTATGACTATGGCGCACGCTCTAAAACGAAATGGTCAGCCAAGCATGACA
>JANOWA010000142.1:0-5210 GCA_031417675.1 Methylotenera sp. | reverse complement strand
CTTGCACGCCTTTATCGTTAAATACTAGGCAGCTGTTGCGCACCTTGTTGGGGTAATTACTCACCAGTGGAATCGTACCGCCGATGAGCCAAATTTTATAATCCTTTGCCATTTTGGCTAAAAAACGCTGAATCGGACCATCACCCGCTTTTTCACGCACCGCTACTTTGTCGATATCTTTAACGCCCATGATGCAAAAATACTCGGGCAACACCACAATTTTTGCGCCTTGATTCGCTGCAATTGCAATCAGGCGCTCGGCTTCAATAAGGTTAGACGCCACTTGTGGGCTAGACGCCATTTGAATGCCAGCAACTTTAACTAAGCCAGCACTGGCTTTATCAATTTTGTTCAGCTTATCCATGGTAAGTGCTTTAGTTCGCGCGGTAATGGGCATAATAGCTTTCTTATTTTAGCTTAACTTTTAATTTTTATTTACGGATGCAAAGGTGATTTGTCGCTCGGTTTTTGCGTTTCGCTTTTTCCAGATTCTACCTCTACTGGTTTATCCCATGTGCCAGAAATCACATATTCACTTTGCACAATTTTATTAAATGGGTCTTTTAGTAGCTTTTGCGCAACAAATGCGGCCACACCCACAATAGGTCCGCCCGCAAAAGCTGCTAAGGAAAGGCTATCGCTAACATGCGGCCTTACTTTTACTGTTAAGTTTTGGGTTTGATTTTTTAAATTAGTTTCGCCTTTAATTTTGGCTTCTGCAGCAGGCCCATCCATCAAAAAGTCGTTGCTACGTAAAATACCTTGGTCAATTTTTGCGGTGGCAGTAATTTTATCAAAAGCAAAGCCGTCGCTAAATAAGTCTCTAAAATCTAAACTTAAGCGCCGTGGCAAACTTTGCAGGCTTAGCAATCCCAGTAAACGTCCTACACTTGGGTCAACCTTTAAAAATTGGCCTTTGTTGGCATCTAGTTTTAGATTACCACTAAGGCCGTTGGTGTCGAACTCATGCGGGCTGCCAGGCCATTGCAGCTGGCCTGTTATTTCTGCATCGCCGCCTTTAACTGCATCGGGCTGACCAAAGCGTTTTAAGGTGTTGCCAATATTGCTCACATTCAGCAAAAATTTCATATTGGTATTGGGGTTGCGCGTCCAGTTATGCCAGCTACCTTCTGCTAATAAAGTGCTGTCTGCGTTAACAATTTTAAGTTTTTGAATCGTCCAATCATCGCCAGATTCAAACGCATTTAGCTCTAAAGTCCCTAGTTTTTTGGTGCCAATTTGAAAGTTTTCGGCAATCACATCCAGCGCAGGATACTCGCGGCCTTGTTGTTTAAAATCTTTATTGGGGGCAGATTTTATTTCAGCTTTTTTGTTAACATCGTCACTGCTTGCAATCGTCAAGTTTTTTAATCGCGCAATAATTTTGCCGTTGCCTGCGCCTTGCCACTCGGCATCGCCAGTGATTTCTTGGCTGCTAATGGTCATTTTTAGGCCAGTGGCATTGGGTTGCGCTAGCACGCTAAGCCCATTTAAGCGTCTGCCGTATAGATCCAGCTTTTGTATGGCTAGTTCAGCTTTGTTAATAACTAAAGGAGTGCCAGTTTTAGCTTGATTAGGCTTGTTAAAAAGCGCTACCCAGTCATCAGCATCTAAATAATCCAACTGACCATGTAGCGATAAACCTGCCTGTGCTGGCACGTTAGCGGCCACACGTAAACCAATATCGCCGCGCTCAAACGCCAGCTTACTTGTTTGCCCCGCACTCGTTTGTAGCGTCCGTAAAATTTTGGCAGAAACTGCATCGCCATAACTAATATCAATAGAATCAGCGTTGGGATTCAACTGTTTTTTATCCAAACTAAGCATTATTTCTTGATTGGCTGGTTTGTTAAACGGCGATGGTAGATTAATCGCCATGCCTAATAAATTCGAGCGCACATTCATATCTACTAATGGTTTTTTAATGTTGATTTCACCAGTCCAATCGGCGCTGCCTTGCATGCTATCAGTCAGTGTATTGCTGGCCAGTTTTTTAATATTGGCGTCATTAATGCGGCCGCTGGCGCTAATGTGCAACACTTTGTCGGCACCCGTTTTTAGGCTAAATAGTGCAGTATTACCTAGCACCTCGGTACTGATGTTTTGTGCGCTCAGGCTGTTTTCGGTAAAGTTAAGTGTGCCGTTAAGCTTGGCTAACTCTGGCAGATTGATATCAGGATTGGCAAAAATAGTACCATTATTGATTTTATAGCTGCCTTTGTATTGTGATGCCTCTAAATGCTGCATAGGAATTTTAAGCAGCAATGATAATCTGCCATTACCCGCTGTTTTTAAGTCGTCGGTAAAGCCTTGCGTCACCAGTTTTACTGGGCTTTGATTCACAAATTTGATGGCGTCCAGAGCTGGACTATCAACTTCGCTGGTGATAATGAGCATCGGTGAAGCAGCGTCTAGCTGCGGAATCTCAGTTTTACTACTGATAATTTTATTGCCATAAATATGGCCTTTATTTGCGTTTAGCTCCATGCGCTTACCCTCAAATAGCATGTCTAAACCCAAACCTTCAATCACAGGCCAGCCCGTGCCATATTCTAGCAAAGCGTCACTAATTTTGGCGGTGACTCTAAAAATACCAATATTTTTATCAGCTTGATTTTTGCTATTTACAAACGGAAAATCGTCCAAGTTGCCTTTAACCGTTACATTCACATCTTCGGCGCGACCCGCCAAAATGCTGGTATCTAGCCAATGCATAGTGGGCGCGCCCAAAATTAGCGGGTAGTAAAAAGGCGCAAATTTGGCATTGCCTTTGCCAAACTTGCCACTTAAATCTAAATAGCCGCCTTTGATGCCATTCATGTCATAACTGGCATTCACCGTGCCAGTAATGTGCGGGCTGCTGATCAATAGATCTTTCGCGCTAATGTTGGTTTTGCTGTCTTTTATGGTCCAGCTAATGTCCCCATTTAATTTGTCTGCGGGCACAGGCCACCGCAAAATATCTTTAAAATCGAGCATGGCATTTTGCGATTGCAGCGTAATTTGACCACCTTTTTCATCGGCGCGCGTGCGGCCTGTTAAGTTGCTAAAGCCAGGCATTTTGTTATAAGCCGCTAAGCTAAGTTGCTTAAACGCGGTGTTAAGCTGATATTGGCTGGGTTTGTGCGCAAGGCTTTCCCAGTGCAAGTGCGGTGCTTGCAGTTCGCCCGTTGGTGCTAAGCCATTCAACAGCGCTAGCGTTTGCGCGGGCAAATTTAAGTACGGCGTCAGCTGGTTAATCGCAGCCAAATTTAATGCATCCAGCTTAATATCGCTACGCACCCAAGGTTTGCCATCTTTTAGGCTAGTGGAATAGTAGCCATTGCCATTGCTGATGCCCAAGCCAGTATTGGTGCTAAGCCTAATGTTGCTGGCACGAATGGTTTGCGTTTGTTTAAGGTCGCTCCAATCAATATCGCCAGAAAATGCTTTTGCTACAAAAGGCGCGTTTTGTTTGCCGGTACTGGCGTTTAAATTGGCCAGCGACAAATTAGTTACATTGACGTGGACATTTGTTTTTTCGATACTGGCATTGGCAAAATCCAGCGAAATAGTCGCATCGCCAGTGCCACTTTGCACGTCCACAGCCTGATTTAAAATAGCATAGTCTAGCCAAGGCTTCCAAACCGACAGATCGGCTTGTATAAGCTGCGTGGAAACACTGCCTTGCCATTGTTTTAATTGCGCCACATCACGACCAATAAAGTGGCCATTGGCGCTAATGGCTTGGCTGCTGCCAACTGATGGCAACGCACTTATTGTAAAATTATGCCGCCCAAACAAGCTTTGCCACGCAGGATTACTAAGCTTAAGATTAAGCTGCGTCAGCGAAAGTGGCGGTGCTTGGCGCAGCTCATCTTGCCAAGTCACTTGCGCGTTTTTAATATTCACCTCGGCTTGGCTTAATAGCCAATTAGGAAAATCAGGTTTACTAGCACCACCTAAATTAATGCCAGCTAAATACAGGCTGCCATCCGCTTTACGGCGCACCGTTAGCTCTGGGCTATTAACCAATAAATTGGCTAGTCTTGGTCGCAACAAAGGCACGCTTAGCCAAGATAAAGTGGCCTCTACATTACGCAGCTTAAGCGCGGTGCGGTTTTCTGCGTCATACAAATCGACATCAAATAGCGCAATATGCGGCGAAACGCCATCCCAAGTGGTGTAAATATTACCAATGGTGATTTTTTGACCCGCGGTTTTGGTGGCATATGCGGCTATATCGTTTTTGTAGCGATCGATATTGGGGAACACAATAAAACGTATAGCCAGCAATGCCAATACAAATAGTACAAATAAAGCCAGCAATGCAACTAACAGCCAACGGTATAGTTTTTTAAGTGAAGTCATTGATTAGTAATTGATTTTTATGATTGCATGATTAAGCGTGCTGCAATAAAAAAGCGTCTATTGATTAGAGTATTTATTTTACTTTAAATTAGTTGAATAACTTGTTAATAAAAGTAAAGACTTGCTAAGAAAACGCCTGAATTACTTTAGAATAACGCCTTTTAAACAATTTGGCTGACATTTGGCCTAAAAGTTTTAGTTTGGTTAAGGTTACGATTGATTCAATTTAAAAACCTCACGCTTACTCGGCACGTTAAAATATTAATCGAGCAAGCCTCGTTTCAGCTGCATCCTGGTCACAAAGTGGGCTTAACAGGCGCTAATGGCGCGGGTAAGTCATCGCTGTTTGCTTTGCTGCGCGGCGAGTTACAGCAAGAGATGGGCGATTTAGAAATGCCGCCGCAATGGGTGATTGCGCATGTGGCGCAAGAAATGACGGAGCTTGATCAAGCCGCGCTCGCTTTTACCCTAGATGGCGATGCCGAGTTGCGTGACATCGAAACTGCATTATTAGCAGCAGAAGCCAATCACGAAGGTGAAAAAAATGCCGATTTGCATCATCGTCTCACCGATATTGAAGGCTACAGCGCCAAAGCGCGGGCTGCTGCTTTGTTAGATGGGCTTGGCTTTAATCAAACAGATTTAGCGCGGCCAGTTAGTGATTTCTCGGGTGGTTGGCGCGTTCGGCTAAACTTGGCGCGTGCGCTTATGTGCCGTTCGGATTTATTGTTGCTGGATGAGCCAACCAACCATTTGGATTTAGATGCGGTGATTTGGCTAGAGACTTGGTTGCGCGATTATCGCGGTACTTTGTTACTAATCTCACATGATAGGGATTTTTTAGATAACGTTATTGATAC
>JANOWA010000141.1:0-4440 GCA_031417675.1 Methylotenera sp. | reverse complement strand
GTGCGCAGCGCGCTCACACAAACCAATTTGTCGATTCCGATTATGCAGGGCAAAGTCGCGCTAGGCCAATGGCAAGGCATTTTTATGTTCGAGCATCGCCATGCGCCCATGACGCGCCGAGTGTTATTGCATGCGCTTGGAGAATAAAAATTAGATTGAGTAAAAATTAGGTTGAATAAACGTGTTTGAGCAAGGTCGCCCACTAAGCTTGCAAGAAAAGCTTGCGTTAAAACAGTATTTTAATGCGCAAGTGTTGCACCAAGCGCGCATTGTAGATGGTCGCGTACCTTTTTGGTTACGGCGCGATATGTGTGCGGTGGTGTTAAATAAAACGATTTATTTTCGCGCGGGTTATTATGCAGTAAATACGCCACAAGGCTTGAGTTTGCTGGGTCACGAGCTGACACACGTCGCGCAATTTATGCATGGCATGACGACGTTTGATTATATTTGGTCTTGCAGAAAAGGCTATATGCAAAGCCCGTATGAAGTGCAGGCTTATGCAATGGGCGCGCGCATTGCGCAAGATTTCACCCTTATCAGCTAAATTGCGCTTACATATTCCTCAATCGCTTTTTTTGCTTCTGCCATGCCTACATTATGCTCACTACGGTAGAGCTTAATCGCTTCGACCATGTTTTTTTCTAGTGCCATTTTTTGCCAAGTAGGTGCGGGCTTCCACTCATTTTCAATATCCAATGGTTTATACGGTTGAATTTGAAAAATGTGCGCTTTGATAGAATCGTTAAGATAACTGGCGAGTAGGTTAAACTCGGGCGTAATCCATGTGGCAGAGTCTGGCGCGGGGTGGTTGCTTGTCATGCGGCCTTCGCCTATTACCCAAGTAGTGTCTGGTTGCTTAATAGCTGCTAACGCTTTATGCGTCTGCATAAACTTAAATCCCAATGGCAGCTCACCCGTAAATTCTGAATGTTTATGGATGTTATCTGCGTACAAAAATAAAGTAGTTAGCGGTCTATCTTTAGGCATGCGTCCACCATCAAAAAGTAAATAAAACCCGTATGCTTTGCCGATGACATATTGGCTACCGCTGCTAGGTTTGTCTATTTTAAGCGTAGGGTAGTTTGCCAAAAATGCTTGCACTTTTTGGTTATCAATCGTTAGTCCAAGCAAGGCAACTACTTGATGTATAAAGCCCATTTCAACTGCCTTTCATAGAAAAAAGCGTTTAGATTGCACTAACTCTACGCTATTAATGCACACTCCAACTGAGCGGATCAAACGGTTGACTATTGCGGCGCAGTTCGTAATAAAGGCCGTTGCTCTCGTTGCCGCCGCTATTGCCCACCGATGCGATGGTGTCGCCCGCATCGACTTCTTCGCCCACATGCTTCAGCACCGCTTGGTTGTTGCCGTACAGGCTCATGTAGCCGCTGCCATGATCGACAATAATTAAATTACCAAAGCCGCGCATCCAATCGGCAAATACTACACGGCCATCGGCGACCGATTTCACATCGCTGCCCTCATTCGATTTAATAAATAAGCCTTTCCACGAGACACCCGTATCCTCGCGGCTGGCGCCAAAACGGTTGGTGACCTCGCCGCGCACAGGCAAGCGTAGTTTGCCGCGCAGGCTGGCGAAGTTAATGCCTGCAAAATCGTTGCTGGGAAGTGTTTCGTTGTTAGCAATGACGGTTTTCTTACTCGGTTTTTCGTCCGAATTATCTGCAGTCTCCACCTCTTGCGCCTGTTTTTTGGCTTTTTTGTGGCGCTTCACAGGCGGCACAATTTTGGCCAAGCGTACTACCAAATTAGATAAGCTTTGCTCATCGCGTTTTAGCTTATCAATTTGCTTGCGCTGGGTCGCAATTTGGCTAGATAAACTGCTCACCACTTTGGCTTTTTCGCGGCTTTGCGCGACCAGCGTTTTTTTCTCCACCTCTTGCTTAATCTTTAAATCCGCCACCTCTTGCAGCGCAGATGCAGTTTTGTCGTTCAGCACTTTTACCTTGGCCAAATTGCCCTGCATGTCATCAATCACCTTGGCATGCGCCTTGGCAATGTACGAAAAATATTGCACATTGCGCGCAATCTCGCTGGGATTTTTGTCTTGCAAAATAAGCTGCGTATAACTTTGGTTGCCATGCATGTATTGCTGGCGCAGTAAATGGCTTAATTGCTGCTGCTGCGCGCCAAGCTTGTCATTAATGTTAAGCGATTGTTTTTTAAGCGTATTAAGTTGGCTTTTATTTTGCTGCTGCTTTTGATTAATATCATGCAGCTTTTGGTTGGCCGCGCTAATGGCCGTTTCACTATCTTTTAGCGCGTCGGTTGCGTCTTTATGGGCGGCTTGGTTGTTATCAAGCTCTTCTTTTAATTTTTTAATTTTTTGCTGAATGTCGCCTAAATCGTCTTTGGCTACGTCTATTTTTTTGGCGGCAAAACTATTGCTTGCCACTATGCAAGCAAACACAATTAAAGTGCAAAGGTGCTTTTTAATTAGCATTAAAACTAATTAAACTTTTGCCCGTCATTTCGAGCGGTTGCGGCACGCCCATCATGGTCAATAGCGTCGGCGCAAGGTCAGAAAGTGCACCCATATTAGAACCAAGGTCAGCCAATTTTGCCTTGCGACCCACGTAAATAAACGGCACAAGGTTGGTGGTGTGCTGTGTGTGTGCTTGGTTTGCAGTCTCGTCAAACATCTGTTCGGCATTGCCGTGGTCGGCGGTAATAATCACCTCTGCGCCCACACTTTGCGCGGCTGCAACCACGCGGCCAACGCAAGTATCTAGTGTTTCAATTGCCTTGATAGCCGCATGGATATTCCCTGTGTGGCCAACCATATCGCCATTGGCATAGTTGCAAATAATTGCGTTGTATTTTTTTGCGGTAATGGCTTGCACCAATTTATCCGTCATTTCCGGCGCACTCATCTCGGGCTGCAAATCATAAGTGGCTACTTTGGGTGAAGGTACCATTATGCGATCTTCGCCTTTAAATACGGCCTCAATGCCGCCGTTAAAAAAGAAGGTCACATGCGGGTACTTTTCAGTTTCGGCAATGCGTAATTGCGTTAAACCTAGCGCAGAAATATATTCGCCAAACGTGTTTGGCACTGACGTGGCAGCGAATATCGGCGTGGCTTTGCGCTGATTAACGTCGTGCTGCGTCAACGTAAAATAGGCTGATAATTTCGCCACGCGACTTTTTTCAAAGCCATCAAAATGTTCGTTTAAAATCGCATCCGTCAATTGCCGTGCGCGGTCGCTTCTAAAGTTCATATATACAACTGCATCACCATCCTCCAAACGAATTGCCGCTTCATTTGGCTGGCGAATAACCGTACATTTGACAAATTCGTCAGACTCTTTGCGCGCATAGGCGTTATGCAAAGCTTCAGATGCAGTCGCTTCAACAAACTCGGCTTCACCATTCACTATCATGTTGTAAGCGGGCGCAACGCGCTCCCAGCGTTTATCTCTATCCATGCTGTAAAATCGGCCAGAAACGCTAGCAATTTTGCCAACACCCAGCGCTTTAATCTTGTCCTCAACCGCCGCCAAATAAGGCACAGCGCTGATTGGCGGCGTATCGCGGCCATCTAAAAATGCGTGAATATAAATTTTACTTAAACCTTGCTGTGCAGCCATTGTGAGCATGGTTAAAATATGGTCAATATGGCTATGTACACCGCCATCTGACAGCAAGCCAAAAATATGCAAGGCTTTGTTGTTGGCTGTTAAGTTTTGCAGGGCTTTAACTAATGTAGCATGCTTAAAAAACTCGCCACTCGCAATGCTATTGTTAATGCGCTCAAAATCTTGAAACACGATACGACCTGCGCCAATATTCAAATGTCCCACTTCCGAGTTGCCCATTTGTCCATCTGGCAACCCCACATAATGCTCGCTGGCATTAATAGTGGTATTGAGAAAATCACGTTTTAGCGCATCTAAATATGGCGTGCGTGCTTGCGCGATGGCATTGTTTTCAACCGCCTCGCGGTGACCAAAACCATCTAAAATTAACAAAATTACATTAGTGATTGCTGTTGTAGTGGGCATTGTAAAATCATTCAAATGACATCAGGTTTCTCTATTATAATGGGCAGCTTGCAAAAGCGCACGCAGGCCTTGAAATTAATCGACCCTACTACAATTTCAAGCACAATCTTAAGCGCAACCTTAACGAAAGAACGTATGAACGAATTTATTAAACACAACGCCGTTTTTATTGGCTTGGCGATTGGCTCTGGCTTTGCTTTGCTGTGGCCCATGTTGAATCGCGGCGCAGGTGGCGCGGCCAATATCAGCGCGACAGAGGCGGTGATGCTGCTTAATCGCAGCAAGCCACTCATTTTAGATGTGCGCGATGCGGCCGAGTTTGCAGCGGGGCATATTTCAGGCGCAAAAAATATTCCTGTGGCGGAGCTTGCTGGCCGTATTAAAGAATTAGATAAATTTAAAGATAAAC
>JANOWA010000140.1:0-2207 GCA_031417675.1 Methylotenera sp. | reverse complement strand
GGTTGCTGTTTCTGAAATTTTGTCTTTTAACGCACTCATACAAACAAGTATAGCACGAGATTAATTACGCATGTGTAAATATACTTACAGGTAATATTAATTGAACTACTATTGCTTTTTAATGTCATTAAGTCACTATATTAATTAAATAAAAGTTATTGTAAATTTTAAAAAAGTTATGTAATATATACAGGTCTGTATATAAATTTAATCGTCACAATTGGAGAGTTATATGAATAAGCTAGTCAATGTATCTGTTTTAACAGCAACCGCGTTATTAAGCGCTTGCGCAACTATGCACAAAGATTCTGCTGCCAATTTAGCCGTGGTAGAAAAAATTACCATCAATGCGCCTGCCGCAAAAGTGTGGGCTAAAGTGGCTAATTACGGCGATTTAGGTGCTTTTCACCCAGCAGTTGCCAAAACAGAAATTAAAAGCGGCACCAATAACGTTAAAGGCGCAGTGCGCTTGCTAACATTGGGCGATGGCGGCACGGTAAACGAAACGCTAACAGATTATGATGCGGCGGGTATGTCATATGCTTATATCATCAACGAAAGCGTGCTGCCAGTCAGTCATTATTCAGCAAAAATTGATGTTAACCCAGTTAGCGCCAACGTAACAGAAGTGATATGGAATGCCAATTTTGCGCGTAAAGATCCCTCAGCAACGCCAGCCAAAGGCCAAGACGACGCTGCTGCTACAGGCACTATCCATGCGGTGTTTAAAGGTGGTTTAGATAATTTAAAAAAAATTACTGAGTAGTTGTTATTTAGTTATTCGTCATTAAAAAAGCCAGCTTAAGCTGGCTTTTTTTGTATTCAATAGATCGCTATTTAGAATTTGCCATCAACATTGGCGTGTAATTGCAACGGGTTTGCCTTAACAGGGCAAATGCAATTTTCTGTTCGCGCGGGTCGGTCGATACCTGGCCATTCACCACCATGTTTAAATAAATACCTTTGTATTGGTCGGGCAGTTGAATCGCTTCAATTAACTGGCAATTGCCGTGACGCATCAGCTCTATTTGCGCCATTAGTGCGGCAGTTTGCTCAGGGTCGGCCAAGTTATCTGTGCTGACTAATTGCGGAATGGCCGCTTGAATAGGCATGTTGTTAGCGACTATATTTTTTGTTGTTGAAGCATTGTTTTGAAAGTATTGGTTGCTATAAAGTGCGCCTGCCACCACCAAAATGCCTAAAAAGCTAGCAGCAACTGCAGAAGCCGATGTTTTTGAAAGATGAAATTCTTTTTTGGTTTGCGCTAAAATTAAAGCGTTTGCAGCGCTTTTTGCATGGCTTAAGCTGGCTAAATTATGCGCTTGCAATTTTTCTTGCGCTGCCGCAATTGCCATAAAATAGAGTTGGCTGGCTAGCATTTCTGGCATCGCCGCGCCTGCTTTGGCCGCTTCAATGGTTAAATAATCTTGTAACAGGTGCGCGTTAGCTTGCGCGGCTGCGCGGCTTTGTACTTGCTCTGCAATATTAGGCTGGGTTGTATTAAGCTGGGTTGCATTTAGTAAGTCTAGCCAGTCTTCTAAAATCTCAAATAAGCAAAGCAGACGCCCGTGCGGCGTGCTGCTCGATTTTTTGAGCATGCTGATTAACCAATCTGAATTGAGAATATCCAATTAAATGAAGCCTTTAAAAAGGTTTTACGACCACTAAAATAACCACAATCAACAATATTATCACAGGAACTTCGTTAAACCAGCGATACCACACGTGACTGCGCATATTTTTGCCTGCTTTAAAATCGCGCATGAGTTTGCCGCAGTATAAATGGTAAGCAATTAGCCCAAACACTAAGCCCAGCTTGGCATGCAGCCAGCCGCCGCTAATGTGGTAAACCAACCACAAATATACCCCAAACGCCAAAGCTAGCAAGGCAAGCGGTGTCATAAAGCGGTAAAGCTTGTGTTCCATTAGTTCAAGGCGGGCTAGCGCGGCAGGGTTGGTTTCCATGGCATGATTCACAAACAAGCGCGGCAAATAAAATAAGCCTGCAAACCAGCTGGTCACAAAAATAATGTGTAGCGCTTTAATCCACAGCATTAGCCAAGCTCCTTAACTTTAAGCGTTTTATTGAGCAACTGGCGCAATGCTTTAAAGTTAAGTGCGCCCTCGGTATATTGAATACGCTTGCCTTGCTGATTAAAAATATAGGTGGTGGGCGTGACGCTCACATTATTAAACTGCTCCACAAT
>JANOWA010000139.1:0-1892 GCA_031417675.1 Methylotenera sp. | reverse complement strand
ATACTGTGCATGAAAAACCTTTATTATTTCTTATGCTTAATAACGCTTCTGCTATGCGCCTGCACGCCGCTAGCCCATAAAAATAGCTTAGCCTACATTACCAATCAAGGCGATAACACAGTTTCTGTCATTGCCATCAGTAATAGTAATGGCTCGTTAGCAAAAGTCATTCATACAGTCAAAGTTGGTAAAAGCCCAGTTGGCGTGGCGGTCTCGCCAGCTTTAAAACGCGTATTTATTAGCAATGTAGATAGCAGCACTATTTCGGTTATTAATACGCAAACCAATCAAGTGGTAGCAACCATTAAAACCGGCGGCTCGCCCGTAGGCATTGCCATAAGCCCCAATAACCATGCGCTTTACGTGGCAGATTGGTATAGCGACCGCATTTTGGAAATTAACACAGCAGACTACACCAAGCAGCGCGAAGTCATCATCGCCACCGCGCCAGCAGGCTTGGTGGTTAGCCCAGATAGCAAAATATTGTACGTGGCTGCGCGCGATAGCAACGAAATTGCCGTGGTTGATGCTGCCAGCTTTAAAATAATCAAGCGCATTGCCGTTGGCAAGCACCCTTTTGGCTTGGCCTTAAGTGCCGATGGCAGCACGCTTTATAGCGTTAATGTCTATGAAAAAACCGTTTCTGTCATCAACACCAGTACTTGGCAGCAAAGCAGAATTAAAGTGGGCGAACACCCGTATTGCGCCGCGCCTAGCCCCGATAACAAAACACTATATGTGACCAATACGCAAGATGACACGGTGAGCGTGATTGATTTGGGCTTAGCAAATAAAAGCCAGCCAAAAATCATCGCCACGATTGATGTGGGCGCGACGCCAGAAGGCATTAGCTTTGATGCAGCCAGCAATCAAGTGCTAGTCGCCAGCTGGGGCGAGAATAAAGTCAGCGTGATTGACGCAAACACTAACAAATTAAAAGTTGATATTAAAACAGGCGACAAAAGCCGCGCATTCGGACAATTTATATTGTCCGAACAATAAAGAGCACAATTTATATTGTCCGAACAATAAAGGGCACAATTTATTTTGTAAGAGCGAATTTATTCGCGAAGCAACACTGCATCGCGAATAAATTCGCTCTTACAACCCCCCTACAAAACCAAAGTCAACGCCGCTACCACTCGCACGTTACACAAGGCATGGGCTTATTGCTACAACTGCTTTATAATATTGCCTAAGTTTTAAATTAATGATGTTATAACATTTTAGCCACACCATTTTTGGAGATTATCGAATGAACAAGTTTTTAGCATTGCTAGCCTTAGCAACATTGCCACTCACGGCAGCAGCGCACGGCCCAAGCCCACAAAAAGTAGAAAAAACCATCGTGATTAAAGCCGCGCCAGCCAAAGTTTGGGCGATTGTAAAAGATTTTGGCAATATGCAAACTTGGCACCCAGCCGTTGCTAGCGATAAATTAGAGCAAAAGAAAGACGAAAATGGCGAAATGGCTACGTTCCGTACGTTAACACTAAAAGGTGGTGGCGAAATTAACGAAAAATTGCGTAGTGCCGATGACGCAGCCATGAAACTAAAATATGAAATCACTGGCGGCGTAGCACCTGTTGCCGATTACAACTCATTTATGACCGTAACTGCTGGCCCAGGCGCTGGCGAATCAACCGTAACATGGGTTGGCCGCTTTTACCGTACTTATAAATTAAATCCGCCAATTCCAGCAGGTCAAGATGATGAAACTGCGGTTAAATTTGTGACTGGCGTTTACGATGCAGGCTTAGATGGTTTGAAAAAGGCCGCCGAAAACTCAAAGTAACAAGTGCCGCCAATTCGACGGCGGCAACGAGCAATGCATCTGCCGCTAATAATTTAGCAGGCAAAAAACCATGGTGGAAGTTTTGGTAAAGTCTGTC
>JANOWA010000138.1:0-1762 GCA_031417675.1 Methylotenera sp. | reverse complement strand
AATACAACATAAGGCCATAGTTAATTGCGACTAAACCCAATGCAGCAACTGCCCCGCCAGCGGTAGCAGTGTGGGTATTGGCAATATAGGGCTCGCGCGCAACAACGTGATGCAAATCGACAAAGTAGCGTTTGGGAATAGTGAACAATTGGCACCAATGCCAAGCGGCGGCTTTGCCAGCACGCCATAGCTGAGCGCGTCGCCATAGGCCAACCGTAAGCGTGAATGCGGCAAGCCAGAATAGGGCGGTGATGAAATAATTAAGCACGGCTAATCTGCTAATTTAGAAATCTTTACATAAACGCAACGCGTCATAAATTGCGCCGTGGATATTGTGCTGAGAGACGCAATCTCCCACGCGGAATAATAGAAACTCACCTTCGGCCAATTTTTCTGCCAAAGCAGGTTGTGCCTTGGCTTCAAACAAGCTTGAAATATCAGTTTGGCCATGATTTTTTGAGCGGTCTTTCAATGTCCAATACAAGGCAGTGTTGGGTGTAATGCCATTTTCAATCACCACTTGGTCTACCTCGCGTTCTTCGAGCACTTCGGTATATTCATTGCGCAGCACGGCGATTTTTTTATCTCGCCCATCTTTATCTTTTTCGGCATAAACACTGTCTAGCCAATAATTAGGCGTGGCAATCATACCTTGAGAATATAGCCTGCGATAAAAAATGGGAAAGGTCGTGCCGCCCACGTCATCCGCTACTTTTACATCTGGCGTGACGATTTCAACTTGGCTACCGCGGCTCGCCATAAAATCGGCTGTACCGAAACCGGCATGCGTGCCGATGGTGTCGTACAACAACACATTTTTCTTAAGCGCAACTTTCTCGGTTAAAATATCCCATGCGCTCACCGCCAAGCCTTGTTCCACGCCCCAAGCGGGCACTTGCTCGGTATTGCTTAAGCCGCCCGTGGCAATGACGACTATGCTGGGTTGTTCTGCCAAAATCATCGCTGTATCTGCCGCAATTCCCAGCCGCCTGTCGACTTTTAAGCGTTTGGTTTCCATATCTAGCCAGCGAATAATGCCGGCCATTTGCTCACGTTGCGGGGCTTTAGCTGCAAGGCTAACTTGCCCGCCAACGGTTGAGTTCTTCTCAAACAAAATCACGTCATGCCCACGTTCGGCCGCTACGCGCGCGGCCTCTAGCCCTGCAGGTCCTGCGCCCACCACAACGACTTTGCGTTTTACGCCTGTACTTTTGCTCACTTTGTGCGGCATGGTGGATTCGCGCGAAGTTGCCGCGTTTTGCACGCATAGCACGTCTTGGCCCAAATATTGGCGATCGATGCAATAATTAGCCCCTACACATTGCCGAATTTGGTCTTCACGCCCATCGCGAATTTTCATGATGATATGCGGATCGGCAATGTGGGCGCGGGTCATGCCCACCATATCTACCAAGCCATTCGCCAAAATGCGTTCAGCTTGCGTGATGTCGCGAATGCCTTGCGCGTGTAAGATTGGCACACTAGAAACCGATTTAATGCCAGCCGCTAAATTCACAAAAGGCTCAGGTGGCAAGGCCATAGACGGCATGCAGTTGGTGACTTTGTTATGCGTAACCGCGCCAGAGCCAATGACGCTAATAAAATCTATTATTCCTGTTTGTGAGTAAGTTGCGGCGATTTCTTTTAGGGTTGGGTGGTCTAGTCCGTCATCATGAAACTCGTCTGCGCACATGCGTAAACCCACGCAAAAATCTGCGCCAACAGCATCACGTACTGCCTGCAGCACTTGCAAGCCAAAGCG
>JANOWA010000137.1:0-5745 GCA_031417675.1 Methylotenera sp. | reverse complement strand
TTGATTGACAAGCATGCCATCAACCGAGGTGCGTAAATCGGTACCATGGTCTAGATTAATCCCGCGCAGATAAAATTGGTTAGCCTTGCCCTCCCCACTATGCTGGCTAACAATAAGACCTGGCGTGGCTTCTAGTACTTCTCCAGGTCGATAAACCGTTCTCGCTGCTAACTGTTTTTCGGTGACAATGCCAGTACTCGCAGCATCGGCAATTCCAAGTTGACTAGTGCGAGAAGATTCAACTGTTACAGTTTCAAGCGTCTTTTCTGGCTTTTCAATTTCATCCGCTTGAACGCTTTGCAATGGTACAGAAATAGCCAACACTGGAAGAGTGAACTTAAATAATCTGCTGAAAAGCATTTTTCTTACTGACATGGCTCTCATACACCTCTCCTTTAATAACGTTTGATGATTGCTAGGTGTTCCTTTTACGTCTATAAATTTTTGTCCTTACTTTAAGCCAAGGTAACTCAAAAAATTGGGTATTTGCGAAAATATTGGCTGATTAAATGCGCGCTCTATAAACCATGCGCTTGCGATTAAAACCACCAGAATAGAACCGCCAGCTATCACTTTGTTTTGATAAAATTTTGAATGACGCAAAGCATATGCCAATGGAACAAACACAATAACGATGCATAATTGGCCTATTTCTACCCCAATGTTAAACCCAACTAATGCAAGCACTAAGGTGCTGTTTGTTAAGCCTAAATCGGCTAATACCGCTGCAAAGCCAAAGCCGTGAATTAAGCCAAAACTAAAAGCCACAAGCCACCTTCGGCCTAATACGTACGGGTATAAGTTGTTAAGCGCAGCCAATATGATGGATAAGGCAATAACCGATTCAACCCAGCGGCTAGGCAGCGAAATAACCTGCAATGTCGCTAACGTTAAGGTGATGGAATGCGCGAGTGTAAAGGCGGTGACTACTTTTAGTATGTCAAAAAAAGGCGCTTTAAAATGGGGCGCAGCCTGCCATTTTTTTCTATCGTAAACTAATACCGCAGGTAATAATAAAGAGATTAAAAATAAAATATGGTCGTACCCAGTCCAAATATGCCAAATACCTTCTGTCACATAATCTTTAAACTCATTAAAACGGTTTTGTTCAGCCAGCATAAACAATTGAGAGGCTGAATCTGGCCCAAAAATAGCCGTTTTAACTGTCGTTATTGTCGATCCCTTGTAAGTTAGCTTGAGTAAACCTCTATGCGATGGATCTAAATCTGCAAACAAGCTATAGCGCAATGCTAGCTGATTAATTTGGCCTTTGCAGTTGGCCGTAAATTGTAAGACCGCATAATTGCCATCGGTGTGATGATCAATTAAGACTTGGCCATATTTAATCGGGCAATCTGTTTTTTTGAGTTGAATATGGAGCCTTGCAAATGCGTATGCTTGCATCTCTTTTTGTTTGTTGACGACTTCTTGCCACGTAATTGCATGATTACCATCTTGATCAAGTCCAATAGCAAAGTCTAAATCGCGTAAGGCAATATCCCATTGGCCAAGCAATTTATTTTCTTGCACGGCCAACTGTAAATAGCTATCACTTGGTTTATGAGCATAAGCATTTGCACTGCATAAACACAGCAGGACAAAGCAGCAATTAAACCAGCTAATATGTTTTTTTATAACCCTAATAAGCATGTTTTTATAAATCATTTATGTTGGGTTCTGTCTGATATTTTTTGCAAAGCGGCATCTTGTAAATGACTCGTTGCCAACCAATTAACCATAGTCGCCACCGCATTTTTATCATTAGCAGCAACCGCAGCTTCTAAATAAACCCTTGCATCAGCGGGTTCTTTTTGTACTTGCCAATTTAGCTTTGCTATGGCAAGCGCCTTAACGGGATTGTGCATCAGCCTTAACTCAAAACGCGATTGTTCGCGCTGATGTACGGTATCAGCACGTAACATGGCGGCGGCAAACCGTTGCTGTAATGATTGAATTTGAAACTCAGCTTGAATAGCGTTTGCGTTCTTAAGCGCTTCTGCATAGCGCAGTAGCAAAGCGTCATTATTGGTTTTGTCTTTTAAAAGCTTGATTACTTCTTGAGGGCGATTTTGATCCAGTAAAAAATCTGAATAAGCGCCTAGCAAATAGCTATCGGGCTTTTCAATTTTTATGGCTTGCTGAAAAGTTTGATCTGCAGCTATTGTATTGCCAAGCCTCACAGCCATTTCTGCCAGTAAAGTTAATACCCATACTTGTATGGCTGGGGGTTTATCAGCTGCTTGCTGATAGCATAGTTTTAAATCTTGATAGCTTTTGAGGGCGTCGCCATTAAGATTGCGCACGTTAGCAACGCAAGTAAGCGTAATTAAGGCAGGCGCTAGCGCATAAAGATGCTCACAACTTTTTAAAGCTTGCGCATATTCGCCCTGTACTTGCAAAATAGTAGCACGCGTTATCCAAGCTTGACCATTGTTAGAATCTAGCTTTAAAGCGGTGTCAAGGTCTTTAAGTGCTTGATTAAATTGATGTGTACTTTGAAATAAAGTAGCGCGTAAGACAATGACTGCGATAGGCGGTTGGTCTAGATTCCACCAAGGTGTCAGCGCAGCCTGCGCATAGCCTAGGTAGCGTGGGTCACCTTCGTCCCTAGCGCGTTCTATATATAGTCGAGCTAATTCAGTTGCAAGATTGACATTGGTCGGGTTGGCGTTTAGCTGAGTTCGCAGTGCTTTGAAATTTGCCGAACTTAAATCGGCATTGATAGGAAGCTGTTCTAACACTGCATTCATATCAGTCGGCATATAAGGCTTTGCGTTGACTGCATAGCAGCAGAGTATCAACATTAAAAAAGCGGATATTTTTTTCAACATCATCATTTTCGGCTTATTTACATTAGTTAAAATAACAGTATAACGCCCCAGTGACGGGGCGTTATACTGCACGCACTGTGGTTTAAGTCATTTGCTTATTACTGCGGCGTTTAGCAAACCCCAGCATGCCTAATCCAGATAGCATTAATGGCATAGCCGCAGGCAAAGGTACAGCGGATACCGTAGGGTCAGTTAAGCTAATGTTGCCATTATATGAACTAAAACCAGATTGGCTGCCCTCGATTTTAATAAAATAATTACTCGCTAAAGACGTACCAATTAATGTGCCAAATGATAATTGTGGTAAGGGCGAAATAACATCACCTATTTCCACCAAAGTATTGGCGCCATCACTAAAGCCCGAATACAAATCAAACCTAGTAAAGTTAATCAGCTCATTACTGGTACCACTTAAACTGGCCACTAAATCTCGATTTGGGGTAATCGATAAATTTAAAATATCACTAAAATTGGCACTCGTAAAAGGATTGCTATTAAATTGATATTGCTCTGCGTTTGGTAGCGGGTTGCTATCAGCTGAAAGACTAAGGGTGCTTGCTTGCGCACCTGTAGCCGTTAAACACAGGGCTAGCAAAATTGTTTTGATGGTTAGCACTTTCATTTTATTTGTCCCTATCTTTTAGTTAGAAGTTGCGTTAGGTGAGCCTGCAATCGGTGTTTTAAGGTATGGGAAAGTGTTGTCAGAAACATCAGCATTTGCACTGCGTGCGCCGTCCGTAAACGGTAAGCCACTTGAATCAGGCGCAACATTTACACCACA
Organism: Methylotenera sp.; assembly: GCA_031417675.1. Lineage (GTDB taxonomy): Bacteria > Pseudomonadota > Gammaproteobacteria > Burkholderiales > Methylophilaceae > Methylotenera_A. The sequence continues at coordinate 2,133 of JANOWA010000137.1, read as the reverse complement.
ACCAGTATCGACGCCTTTGCTAGCAGTTGCCGCTTTAACACCCGCTGTACATAAAACACCTTCTGCTACACGTATAGTAATATCCACCACATCATCTACAGGACGTCTGCCGTTCGGAAAGCCAGCTAAATCTGTTAAGTTAAGCACGCCTAACGGATCTTGTGCAGCTAATGGTGTAGGGGCAACGCCAGTATTTAGACGCGTCATTTCACCAGGTTTAACGTTGGCAGGTTGATTTAAGCCTTTAAGACCAGTGGCAAAAACAGTGACCAAATCAGTTCGCGCAAATGTAGGTGCTGGCACGCTAAATAATGCTTCTACTAAAACTGGAAACGTTGGCTTAACTACATAAGTACCAAAATCTCGCACATCATTTTTTGGGCTACTTTTGTTAAAACGATCTTTATCTTTTAAGCCAATCACAACCTCGTTGACTAGCGGCATACCAAGACGCGACACTTGCGTAAATAGTTTACCGTGAACTGACGATGCGCGATTATCAGAATCCTCATTCATGATGCGCGTCTGTGGAATTTTTGCAGTAGTCCAACCACCAATCACTTTTTCAGTACCAGCAGTTAAACAACTGATTGGCACTTCCATCGCAATGCTGGTCACATTTTTATCCTCTAAATCATTTTTTTCACCAGTAACTGCACCGAGTGGATTTAAGTTAATTAAATCAAATACCTCACCTAAATTAACCACAAACGATTCTTTGCGCTGACCAACAAACACGCGGCCTGGTATAGAACAGCCTGGTATGCTAATTGGATAGATGTGTTTACCAGCATACGTTGCATAATCTGGGATAGTTCTTTTGCCGATATTGTCTAAGGGCTTATCGAAAACAGCTGTAGATGAACCTGCAATAGTGATTGGATTTTGCCGCTCTTTATTTTTGCTTGCGCCGCGAATCAAGTCAATAGTGTAGGTTTCTCGCACATTAGCATTGGCATCATTGACAGCTGAAATGCCAGCCCCGCTAACCACTAATGGGATTGAAACGCCATTAAAATTGGCATCTTTATTGGTGTTGGTAAATCTAAATTGATAGGTTAAATCCTCAACCGAATCACCATTATTATCAATTTTAATTTCATACACAGCTGCTGGATCCAGCATAAAATAATTGGGCCCGCCGTAAGCATCTTGCAATGGAACATAGTTAGCTATCAACGTGACATATTGTTCTTTACCCGCCTCATAACTTCTAAACATATAAAAATCAGTGCCATCTACTTTTGGTATCTGCGTAATAAAAGGTGCTTCGCGATGACTTGATGCTGAAACAGGTAATGCAATGGTGCTCAATACAGCCGCACTTAATAAAGATAGACCTAACGATAATTGACAAATATTACGCATGATATTTCCTCCTGGTGGTTAGATTGATAAAAAATTTTCATCTATAAATAGTTTCTAATTAGCTATACGTAAAAATAAATAAATTAGATTCATCCCTCACGTTTATTTATGCAAAATTTTATTAAATGTATTACGCACAATGTCGGTCGTCTGTTCGCTAGGTAACATATGTCTATATATGTTGCAAAACGCAAACTGTTAGTGCAGCCGCTGGAAAAAGGCAAGAAGGCCGATGAGATCGTCAATCTCCATAGACTCACCTTGCCGTTAGTAACTGACTATTCTTTATTTTCTAACTATGTTCGCTATCACACAGACGACTGCAAAGCATCAAATCATAATGATTTATATTAATTTTATTGAACATGATGAAAGGATTGTAATGAGCTATATCACCACAAAAGATAATACCAAGCTATTTTATAAAGATTGGGGCACGGGTAAACCAGTCATATTTTTGCATGGCTGGCCACTATCATCAGATAGTTGGGATGACCACGCGATGGCAGTAGCAGATGCGGGTTTTAGAAGTATTGCTTATGACAGGCGCGGCTTTGGTAAATCAACACAGCCGTGGAATGGTTACGATTACAACACCTTGGCCGACGATTTAGCCGCAGTAATTGAACAAACAGGTGCAACCGACGCGACCTTGGTTGGGTTTTCGATGGGTGGTGGCGAAGTGGCGCGCTATATGTCGCGTCATGGTGGCAAATCAGTTGCTAAGGCAGTGTTGGTATCTTCTATTGTGCCGTATATGTTAAA
>JANOWA010000136.1:0-7606 GCA_031417675.1 Methylotenera sp. | reverse complement strand
CAGCGCACCAATGCTTGTTGATACAGCATGACGCTCTCCATAATTTGTGCATAATTGTTGGTGTATTGCAGTGCAATCATGTCGCTTGCTAGCGTATTATTTGACAAATCGCGATTAGCAGCGGTTTGCATTGCAGTTAATAACGTGCAAGTGGCGCTTTGGTGTACATCGTGCTGCGCACTTTCGCCTAAGCCTGCGGGGTTTGCCAATCGAATGGCTGCAAAGGTCTGCTCTGCATCGGCAATGGTGGTATTGGCTAGCACTAATGTAAGCGTTTGCATAAAAGTGAGCGTGCCTTGCTGCAAATCGGCCGCTAACGCCGTATGAATCATGGGCGCGCACAGCAAAATAATGCCCAAGTTGGTGTTTATTTTTACTGCATCTTGCGTGGCTTGCACACTTTGCAAAATGCGTTGGCCAAGACTTAAATGGGGCTGTGCGATGATAGCTGACGCCGCTTCTGCACTTAGCATAAAGTCTTGCACCGTCATACCGTGACCATCGGCAAAAATATGTACATTGCCTGGCTTTAATGCTTCAAGCTCGGCCATGCAGGCGGCTTTAAAGACTTCAGCTAATGGTTGATTTAGGCTCATAGCTTGCTTAATTCAATCTTGCTTAATAAATCATCCACCAATAGTTGCGCGATATTTACATCCGTCACACTTTGTAATCCATGCCAAGCGGGAATGCTATTTACTTCGAGTACATAAAGCTGACCGTTTGAATCGCGAATCACATCCACGCCACAATACGCAATATCTAGCACCAGTGCGGCTTGCAGAGCAATCGCCAACACATCCGCATCTTCAGTTTTTTCGCAAACCGCGCCATGCGCCACATTGTGTAGCCAGCTTGCGCCTGTGCGCTTCATGGCGGCAATGGCTTCATTATTCACGATAAACACGCGGTAATCATGCGTTGCTTGTATAAAGCGTTGCAGGTAAAACACACCGTCCACATACGCATCCATCGGTAAGGGCAATGCCGCTTTATCCACTAGGCGCACGCCCTGCCCTTGCGAGCCAAATAATGGTTTAATCAGCAGTTGCTGGTTTTGCGCGATGATTTCGTGTGCCATGATTTGATGGGCCAAACGACGCGATTCGCACACCCACGTTTTTGGTGCAGCAACGTGATGTTGATGCAGCAAAAAGCTGGTCATGGCTTTATCCACCGTGCGCTCAATGGCTTTGCCGTCGTTATAAACCGTCACGCCGAGCATTTTTAGCGCGTGCAGAATATTGAGCCGCGTGGTGATTTGCTGCAACGTGCCGCCCGCAATACCGCGTACAAATGCGGCTTTTGGCCATGTTTTTACACTTGAAATCTGCACACTTGGCTTGTCGCCAGACAAATCAATCACACAATCTTGTAACGAGACAAAAACCGCCTCCATACCGCGCGCAGCAAAGGCTGCAGCTAATTGCGCGCCGTGCCAACCACCACCTTTTTCTGGCTCATCTGTAAAAATAACTATTTGCCTATTCAACCGCTACCCCTCTCCCCGACCCTCTCCCGCCCGCGGGAGAGGGAGCTAAACCGCTGCCAAGTCAACAACCCTCTCCCGCAGGCGGGAGAGGGTGCGCGACAGCGTGGGTGAGGGGCGCAAGTCATTGTTTTGCAAATGATTGATTTAAAAGCATTGCATTTAACTCGCCACCCACAAAGCTATTGCCTGTTGCTAAATTGGTAATGTTTACTTTTGCAGGCGAAAATAAAAGCGGGTCAATCTGGTAAAAATCCATGTTATAAAACTTAAATACCTCGGCAAAGGTTTTACCGTAATCTTTTGACGAATTGCTAGGTAAATCGTACGCCAAATTTTCAGCCTCAGCATCGCTACATTTGACTTGCAATTGCACAAAACCACCAAATAAAATCGCATCGTTAGTGCGTCCCATCATGGTCATAAAATCAGCTGACATGGGTGGCAAAGGCGCGCTACCAGTGCCCGAAGTAATCGCGTCTAGCGGAAAATGTAGCGTGTGTATTTTATGCAAAGCCACCTCTAAACACCGCGCCACTACTTGTGCTGCGCCAGCAAGGCTGGTGGTAGGCGTTAAAATAAACGTTAAATTTTCTGCTTTAATATTGGTATCGAGTGCAACTTTTTCTATTATTTCAGTGGGTGGTATTTTGTCGGTTTCTAAAACTAAAATGGTTTTTTCTGCGTTATCTTTATAGTTAAGTTCTTTAAATAATGCTTCGCGCTGCGCAATTGCTCTTGCTGGGCCAGATCCGAGCGAAAAAAACTGTTCAAAACTTAAGCTCCAACCCGCATATTGACTGGCAAGGCACGCAATCACTGGGGTTTCGGATGACGCACTGACCATCAAAGGGTAACCTTTAATTAGCGGCGTATCTTTTACATAAACTTGACCTAAGCCGCCCATGCAAATTTCGGCAATCTTACGTCCCGCTTCTACACTACCTACAGCGGCGATACCAGCATCCACGATTGTTGCGCCAGTGGGGTGTTGCGTGACAATTAAGTTTAGCAGCTCAGCGTCGCGAATAAGCGCTTTAACAAGTGGCTGCGTTAATTGATTAATACTAGGCGCATGCATACTGGGTGCATAAATACTTGACTTATGGACTGACATTTTATTCGCTTTAATTAACAGTAGGTTTGATAAAAATGGTTAAAAAAATAAGCTTTAAAACTTAAGATTTAAACCTTAAGATTAGCACAATTCATTTGCGCGTTGTAACACCTTTTGCTTGGCAAGTTTTGCAGTGCGCGCGCAAGCAATTACCGTGCAAATGGGCGCACCAGCGGGTATTTCACTATTAGGCTGCGGAATATCGTTAACCCAATCGGGCCAATCCATATCAGGCGGCACGTGTGCAGTTTTATTGGCGTAAATGATGTGCATGGCGCGCGATTTTTTTTCTATTGTTGGCCAAACTTTTAACTCCCCCATGCAAGCTTGTACGTGCGCGGCAAATAGGTTGCCTTTTTTAGCTTGAACCAATTGCAAGCTGGCCGATAAGCGCGGGTTAATTTCTAGCATATAAATGGTATTTTCATGCAGCAAAAAATCGCAACTATTAATACCCCTTAAGCCAAAATCTAGTGTGGCTTTAGTAATAAAATCGATCATGCAATTTTTAATACTTTCTTCTAACTCTGCATGGCTAACTGCACCGCCAAAACGATACGGCAAAACCGAGCTATCTTCTGGGCTGGTATAGCACCACTGCTCATTAAAACCAATGACTTGCGCATGTTTTGTATCGGCCAAAAATAGGCAAGAATACGGCGTGCCAGCTTGCAGTTTTTGGTAATATACCGCTGTATTTTGCACCAGCTCTAAGGGCAAAACTGCTTTAATATGCGCCCCACCACTGCCGCCTATTTGCTTTTGCAACCAGCCAATAGTGCTGGCAGGGCGCGTTAGTTGCGTGACGGGATAACACATATTAACCGTATCGCAAAAGGCAAAAAAACGACTTGGATTTTTAATGTTCTCGATCGTGTTAGCGTGATTAGCAATAAGTAAAATTTGCCTAGAAAGTTTAGCCAGATAATGCAGCATGACGGGTGATGCCTCAAAGCCCGCGCCAATGCATAAGCCCAAGGCATTACTTAAATCTAGTGTTGCCAAAGCGGCATAAAAATCTTCTGCTATAAATTGGCCATTCTCTACTTTGACTGGCAACACTTTTAAAGCAATTTTTTGTGTATCTACATCACAAAATGCGTCTATTGCAACGACGGTAAATCCTGCATCTACGGCCGCTTGTACATAAGCGCGGCTAGAGATTGCCGCAATAATTAAATACTTATTGGGCATGCGCTAACAAATCGCGCGCAACTTCAAAAGCATCATTAAAATCGACATGTATTGGGTGATCAGCCGCCAATATATTTTGCAATAATTTTTGCTGCGTTTTATATTTTAACTGACCGATCATTAGCGCGCCAAAACCTGCAATTTGCGTATCGTCTATTAGCTTGCCATCACTCATCACCTCTATTCCGGCAGCTCCTGATGGCGCAACTGCGTTCACATCGGCAATTATTTTTAAGCTTTTGGATTCTATAAAATGCGTTGCTTCTAAAACACGCACACCCGCAATCGCAGCGCAAATGGCCACTGTTGCGCTGTTTAATACGCTTGTTTTTGCCGCATCGTTTGTGCCATCGACTACTGTTAATTTAAAGCCATATTTTTCATGCAAAAGATTTGCATAGGCTTGCATTTGCAGCATATCTTTGTGCGCAACCAACTGCACATTTGCATTTAATGATGCCGCAATAAGCGCCGCAGTTGTGCCCACTGTGCCGCTTGCGCCAAAAATTGCAATGGTTTGTTGTGCCAGCGTTTGTTTATTTTGCAATAAATGTGCATCAATTTTGGCAATCATTGCCGCAGCGGTGGTAAACGCGCCAGATGGATCGGTCATGGTGGACATTTCAAATGGCGTAAACAGACTTAACACAGCGGTTTTTTGCATCTCAAGCGCCAGGTGAATATCGCGCCCACCAAAAAATAAAGCTTCGCGCTTAATGCCACTAGGGCTGCGCGAAAACATGGCATCTTGTGTTAACGCTTCAACCTCATCTAACGCAATATTGGTATAGGGCATTATCTTGTCAAAACCTGCATCATAAGCCATGTTAACGTCAAACGGGCTAGCGTTTTTGGCCGCGGTAATCAAATGTAATATCGATACTTTTTGCATAATATAAACCTACTTTATCCTAAATATATAATCTAACTTTAAGCTGCATCATTAATTAGAATGCTTAACTTGAATACTTGCACCCGTATTTTTACCTTTGCAAATTTGAACACAAATATTAGGCTTATGGTTAAAAGCAAGCTGCACTTGTTTTTGTAGGCTTTGTGCCTGTTGTACGCTGCCAACAACTGCAAAACCGCTAGGCCCCCAAGAGCTTTGTCCAGCGCATACCACGCCTTGATTTTGCAAGTCACTTAACACATCGGCAACATCATGGCTTGCATATTGACCCCCTTGTACTGGCGCAAAATAGTCACCGTTATAGGCTTGCAAATCAGCCATGTAAGCGCCAAAGGCCAATAAATCACCACGTTGCAATGCAGGCATCATGTGATTAAACATCATATCCCGTAGTGAGTTTTGTGCTGGTTTAAGCAATTGAAAGGCTTGCAACTCTGCCTCGCCATGCACGCCAGTTTTCGCTGTATCGTTAACCAACAGCACACGCCAATCGTCAGGAAAATCATGCCTTAAAGCAATCTGCGGCAACGCATCATTTGTTTTACCAGTATCAACCAACACCCCGCCTTGCTCAAAAGCAGCAATGCCAATGCCAGAACGCTTGCCGCGCTTTGCTAATTTGGCAATATCCGTATGGCTTAAATTTAAATTAAATAATTGATTTAGCCCTGCGCCAATCGCTAAGGCCAACTGCGTACCAGAACCCAAGCCAGTATGCGCTGGGATACTTTCATGAATTTTTAATGAAAAATTTTGTGTGATATTAAAAGAATTGACGATGTTTTCGACGATTTTAGCTACATTTTCGCTACTTTTAGTATCAATTAGCGTTATATCATTTTTTTTAAGCTCAATGTGCGCACATGGCGCGTCAATGCTCATGCCTAAGCTGCCATAGCTAGGCGCTTTACTGCCGCTTAAATCAAAAAAACCCATGTGCAAACGCGCAGATGTAATGACGTTAACTTGTGTAATGGGATTGGCGATATTGTTTTGCTGTTTCATTTGTTGCTTATTTTAACGTAAAGTGCCTGTTAAATCGTTGACCTAAGCAAATAAGCCATACCAATATTAAACTGGTATTGACCTAATATTACTATGGTGCGTGACATAAGCTTGCTAATTTGGCACAATATGAATTGACTAGGTATGATAGTAAATTAAAACTATGTAAGTCGGTATTATCAATCTTAACTATAATCAATTTAGCGTTTTTGCAATATTAATTGCAAACATTTACTGCCATAAAACTTAAGGGATTCGCATGTCAATTCAAGTTATTCCGTTTGAGCAACTTCGTAATACCGATGTAGGTTCGGTTGGTGGTAAAAATGCGTCGCTGGGCGAGATGATTTCGCAATTAAAAGCCAAAGGTGTGCGCGTGCCAACAGGCTTTGCGACCACAGCGGATGCGTATCGCGAATTTTTAGCGCAAGGTGGATTAGATAAAAAAATCAATGACTTACTAGATAAATTAAACGCTGACGATACACAAGCGCTGGCGATTTGCGGCACGCAAATTCGTCAATGGATTATGGAGGCAGAATTTACGCCCGCATTAACCGCGGCGATTGCGGAAAATTACGCGCTTTTGACTAAAAATTCAGCCGCTGGCACAACATTTGCGGTGCGCTCATCGGCCACGGCAGAAGATTTACCTGATGCCTCTTTTGCAGGCCAGCAAGAATCATTCTTAAACATTCACGGCTTAGATCATATTAACCACGCCATTAAAGAAGTATTTGCATCACTATATAACGACCGCGCTATTTCGTACCGCGTACACAAAGGCTTTGTACATGCTGATGTGGCATTAAGTGCTGGTGTGCAGCAGATGGTGCGAAGCGATATTGGCTGCGCCGGCGTGATGTTTACGATTGATACTGAATCTGGCTTTAAAGACGTGGCGTTTATCACATCAAGCTATGGCCTTGGCGAAACCGTGGTGCAAGGCGCGGTGAACCCTGATGAGTTTTATGTCCATAAGCCGTTATTAGCGCTGGGTAAACCAGCGATTGTGCGCCGCACCATGGGTTCAAAGCTTATCAAAATGGTATTTTCGGACGCGACACAAGCAGGCAAAAGCACGAATACGGTGGATGTTGACCCTGCACAATCAGACGTCTATTCATTATCTGACGAAGATATTTTAGAGCTGGGCACATACGCAATCACCATTGAAAATCATTATGGCTGCCCAATGGATATTGAGTGGGGCAAAAATGGCTTGGATAACAAACTTTATATTTTGCAAGCGCGGCCAGAAACAGTGAAATCGCAAGAATCACTTAAAAATGTAACCGAAAGCTACAAACTGCAAAAACACTCTGCCATGCCTTTAGTGGTTGGTCGCGCAGTGACGCAAAAAGTGGGCGTTGGTCCAGTTAGAATCGTTTTAGATCCTGCACAAATGCACGAAGTGCAACCTGGTGACGTATTAGTGGCTGACATGACCGACCCAAATTGGGAGCCCGTGATGAAGCGCGCTGCTGCGTTAGTCACCAACCGTGGCGGCCGTACTTGTCACGCGGCCATTATTGCGCGCGAATTGGGTATTCCCGCTATTGTTGGCTCGGTAAATGCAACCGATTTACTACGCGAAGGCGAAATAGTCACAGTTTCATGTGCAGAAGGTGAAACAGGTTTTGTGTACCACGGTGCGTTAGATTTTGAAGTGAGCACGCAAACCAATAGTGCGTTGCCAAAACCGCCATGCAAAATTATGATGAACGTCGGGAACCCTGACATGGCATTTAGTTTTGCACAAATCCCCAATGATGGCGTAGGCTTGGCGCGACTAGAGTTTGTGATTAATAATATGGTGGGTATTCACCCTAAAGCCATATTAAATGCGGCTGCTATGCCTGCAGCTGTTCAGACCATTATTAAAAAT
>JANOWA010000135.1:0-3120 GCA_031417675.1 Methylotenera sp. | reverse complement strand
TGTTGCTTACGGGCCAGTTAAGTTTGTAGGTGAATACAACCGTAACAATTTTAGCGGTGATTTGGCCGCTAATAAGTCATTCGATAATAGTATTGACTCTTGGTACTTGTCAGCACTGTGGAATATTACTGGTGAAAAATTTGCTGATTTTTATAAAGATGGCGTATTTGGCGCTGTTAAGCCTAAAAATAACTTTGATTTTAAAACTTTTAGTGGCGGTGCTTGGCAAATTGGTGTTCGTTATTCAACATTTGATGCAAGTGATTTTAACAATGCAACATTTGCGTCGGTAAATGGCACTACGGCAAACGGCATTACTACCTCAGCTGCAAATGGATCAGTGGTTACCACCAACAAAAACTTCAGCACTTTTGAAGCCGATGCTTACACAGTTGGAATTAACTTTGTACCAACGCCTAATACGCGCTTTATGCTTAACTATATTGAAACAAAATTCGATACTCCTATCTTAATTGAGAACTCTCCAGAAAGTAAAGAAAAAGCAATTACCTTTCGTTCACAGTTTAATTTCTAAATTATCTTATTTGTTTAATATAAAAAAGCCTGCATATTTGCAGGCTTTTTTTTGAGCTAGAAAACTAGCTAAATTTATTGAGTACTAAAAATTAGTATGCTTTTTGGCATACCTATATCTAGCTTAAATGGCATGCTAATCATTTTTAAAGCAAATATAATATTGCATCATTAAAATGTATATTAAAAAGGCTAAAATGAAAGTGATGAATAAATTCCTATTAACAAGTTTGTTAGCGTTAGCGGCCACTAGCGTGCATGCCGATACTGAAGAAGACGGCAGGTTTTGGCTAAACATTAACGCTAAAGGCAGCTTGCCAATAGAGGGTTTAAACTGGTATGCAGAAGTGCAACCGCGCTGGCGCGATGAGGGCGCAAATTTTGATCAACTAATCATTAGGCCTGCTTTATTCTACAAGCTGTCGCCAAAAAGTAGCGTTTGGCTGGGCTACGCCAATGTCACTAGCCACCCAGCGGGCAAGAAAAACACAAACGAGGATAGGCTGTGGCAACAATTTTCGTATAGTTTTGACCCAATTGCCGATATTGCGATTACCAGCCGCACGCGATTTGAACAAAGGTGGTTAGATACGGGCGATGATGTTGGCTACCGTTTGCGGCAAATGATTAAGCTGAGTAAGCCAATTTTAAGCGTGCCAAATTTGTCATGGGTGGTTTCTGATGAGTACTATTTAAATACTAATAGTACCGATTGGGGTGCGCGTTCTGGCTTTGATCAAAATCGATTATTTTTAGGCGGCGCTTATAAAATAAATAGCCACGCTAAAATTGAGGCGGGTTATTTAAACCAATATGTAAACGGGCGCACGGTTGATAGAATGAATCATGTGCTTTCAACGACTTTAGAATTAACTTTTTAGTTAAAATAATCAATTAGTTAGTTCTGCTGACGGGGTGAACTGTTTGTCCCGCAGCTTTTAAATGCTTATATAGTAAGCGCGTTTCTAGCAAATTCCATACTCTTAACATCGCTTCAATGGCATCAAAAGGCTTGGTAATAAAGTCTTTTGCGCCCAGCGAGAGTGCGCGCCTTCTGGCTTCTATGGTAATGTCAGACGTTAATATAATCACTGGCAGATATTCTGATTTTGGGATTTTTTTACCAAGCTGCTCTAAAACGCCATAGCCATCTAATGTTGGCATCATTAAATCAAGCAATATAATATCTGGCTGAAAAGCGGCCACTAAATTAAGCGCATTGCTAGATTCAGTTGTGCTGAGTACTTGCTTAAAACCTTCTCTATCGAGTAAGTTTTCTAATAGCTGAAGGTTCACATCCAAGTCGTCAATCATCAGAATTTTAGAATCTAGTATTTCCAATTCAATCATATTAAATGCGCCTTAATAGTTTGCATCAGTAAGTGGATGTTAATGGGCTTGCTCAGATATTCGTTTGCGCCTAACGCCATTAAGCGTTCAATTGTGTTGGGTGATACATCTGCACTTAACACAATCACAGGGGTTTTGGCATAGTTAGGCAAGCTTCGCAGCGTGATTAATAGCTCATCGCCTAGCGCATCACTTAAGTGAATATCTAATAATACCAAATCAACAGGATGCTGCATTAAATAACTTAAGGCAGCCTTAACAGTAGTTTCTGTATGCAGTGCAATACTCACTTCACGCCGTAATACCGTTTGCACCAAAGCCAAGTTACTTGCGTTATCTTCAACATATAAAATATGTTGAATTTTGTTGGTAGGCATGGCTGCAATGGTTGCTGTCGGCGATAAAGATTGAGGCTTGTCAGCAATTAAGCTTGTTGGCAGACTTAACCAAAAAATGCTGGCCTCATCTGCAAGGCCAATATTGCCGCCCATTGCGCTGGCCAGCTCTTTACTTAGCGCAAGCCCTAAACCAACGCCATCTATATTGGTGTTTTCTGCGCCTAAGCGATCAAAAGGCGTAAATAAACGCGCGCGCAAATGTGCAGCAACCCCAGCGCCTTGATCTTTTACGTTAATGTGCGTTTGTGCGTTTATGCGCTCGCACCAAATATCAATAACTGCGTCACTTGGGCCATATTTAATGGCGTTTGAAATAAGGTTAATTAAAATTTGCAACAACTTATCTTTATCTGCCAAGACTGCAAGTGTATTTGGAATATTCGCTTTTAAAGTAATATTTTTTTGCATTGCCGCTTGCGCCAGTAAGGTTATTGCCTCATTTACAATGGCCTTAACATTGCACGCGCTAATGTTAAAGTTAACATCGCCAGATTCAATGCGCGAAATATTAAGCACATCATTAATCAGTTTAAGTAAGTGGTTGCCAGCAGTTTCAATATGCGCTGCACTTTGCTGCATTGCGCCTTGCGGTAAATCAGATTTTAACAGCTGAGAAAAGCCTAAAATAGCATTAAGTGGTGTGCGCAGCTCGTGGCTAGTGCGCGATAAAAACATGGTTTTAGCCGCATTGGCAGATTCAGCTTCAGCCCGTGCCAGTTCCGTTTCGTGCTGCTTGGTAGAAAGTAATTTAGCGGCATTTTCTAAGCTTGCGGCCAGCACGCCAATTTCATCCGCACTTTGACTGGCTTGCTTTAAAGGCGCGCCGCTAGCCAATAAT
>JANOWA010000134.1:0-2542 GCA_031417675.1 Methylotenera sp. | reverse complement strand
GCTTGCATGCGTGCTTGGGCTTGCTCGATGGTTTCAGTTTGTAACGAAGTATCGTCCATCTTTCAATATTCCTTATTTGCTCCTTCCCTCTTCAGGGGGAAGGTTGGGATGGTGGTGACGCTTTAATATTGTAACGATTTCACCCCCACCCTAGCCCTCCCCCTCAATGGGGAGGGAATGGTTTTATAGCTTGTGTTTTTTAAGCTTTTAGTAGCGCTCTATCTAAAATATCTAGCGCTTCATCAAACACTGAATCTTGAATCGTTAATGGGTACAAGAAGCGCAACGCATTCACATATACGCCACAGCTTAATAAAATTAAACCTTCTTCAAGCGCGGCTGCTTGCACACGTTTCATGGCGTCAGTTGAGGGCTCATCCGTTGTGGGGTCGTAAAACTCTGCGGCGATCATTGAGCCTAAACCACGAATTTCTTTTAAGCTAGGTACGTTTTTTTGTGCGGCTTTTAGACGTTTAACTAACTTTTCGCCCAAGTAATTGGCACGCTCAACTAATTGTTCTTCTTCCATTACATCTAACACTGCGTGCGCTGCTGCAATCGCTAATGGGTTGCCTGCATAAGTGCCGCCAAGTCCACCTGGGGCTGGGCCATCCATAGCCTCGGCCTTGCCACACACGGCAGATAGTACCATGCCACCAGCCAAGCTTTTTGCCATCACCATCATGTCGGGGATAACATCATAGTGTTGAGTCGCGAACAATTTACCCGTACGGCCAAAGCCAGTTTGCACTTCGTCCATCACCAATAAAATGCCGTGTTCGTCACATTCTTTACGCAATGCGCGCATTAACTCTGGCGGCGCAACATAAAAACCTCCCTCACCTTGCACTGGTTCTATCATAATCGCGGCAATACGTTTGGGGTCAACATCGGCTTTAAATAAAGCATGTAGCGCATTAATCGAATCTTCAACCGTCACCCCGTGTAATGCCATTGGGAACGGTATGTGATACACATCCGCAGGGAAAGGCCCAAAGCCCACTTTGTAAGGGACGACTTTTCCTGTTAATGCGCAAGCCATGAGTGTACGGCCATGAAAGCCGCCAGAAAAAGCAATGATGCCTGGGCGACCTGTGCTGGCGCGGGCTATTTTTACCGCGTTTTCTGCCCCTTCTGCACCGCTAGAAAAGAAGCAGGTCTTTTTAGCGTGTGTGCCTGGCGTTAATTTGTTAATACGCTCTGCCAACGTCACATAACTTTCGTAAGGTAATACTTGGTAGCAAGTATGGGTAAAACGTTCCAATTGTGCTTGAATCGCCGCGATAATTTTTGGGTGTCTGTGCCCAGTATTCAGCACCGCAATACCACCGCCAAAATCGATAAAACGGCGGCCTTCAATATCCCAAACTTCAGAATTTAAGGCTTTATCAATAAAAAAGTTTGCCATTACGCCTATGCCTCGCGGGGTGGCAGCAAGGCGGCGATTATGTAAATCTTGATTCGTTGCTAAATTTTCGGTCATTTTATTCATGATGCTAATCCTTTGTAATACTAATGTTTTTTAAACCCACTTCGTCATTCCCGCTCAGCAAGTTAAAGGGTGCAGTAGGGTGGGTTCTTGAACCCACGCGGCCTTTACAGATTTCTACCATTTTAACGCGTGAGTCACAAGTGACCCACCCTACAAAAATCATCCCTGTTTCGTCACTACTGCTTTCGCGGGAATGACGAGTGAAGGTGTAATCAATTTAGGCGTATCCAAGTCGTTTTTAATTCAGTATATTTCTCAAGCGCATGCAATGATTTATCGCGCCCGTTGCCACTTTGCTTAAAGCCGCCAAACGGCACGGTAATATCGTCTTCATCATAACTATTTACGTGTACAGTGCCTGCGCGCAAGCGTTTAGCCACCATATGCGCTTTGCTTATGTCTTGCGTCCACACCGCCGCGGCCAAACCATACGGCGTATCGTTGGCTATTTTTATGGCTTCTTCCATGCTGTCGAAGGTAATAATCGACAATACTGGACCAAAAATCTCTTCTGCAGCTATGGTCATTTCATTGGTCACATCATCGAACACCGTTGGGTTAATGTAAAAACCGCCCGTGTCACGGCGCGTTTGATCGCCGCCTGATAATAGTTTTGCGCCTTGCGCTTTACCGCTGGCAATGTACTTCAACACGTTTTCCATCTGCCCACAATCCACCATCGCACCCATGGTGGTGGCTTCATTTAATGGGTCGCCTGGCGCATAATTTTTAAGCTCGGCCAATATTTTTTTAACCAACGCATGTTTAATACTGCGCTCCACTAATAATCTTGATGGCGCATTGCAGCTTTCACCTTGATTGTAAAAAATAGAACCGGTGCTGGCTTCTGCGGCTCGGTCTAAATCTTTGCAATCGGCAAATACAATATTGGGTGATTTGCCACCCAGCTCGCACCAAGCACGCTTTAAGTTGCTTTGCCCTGCCATGATTTGGATTTTTTTGCCGACTGCGGTAGAACCTGTAAACGCAATGCAATCGACATCCATGTGCAAAGCGAGCGGCGAGCCTGCTTCCGCACCAAAGCCTGGC
>JANOWA010000133.1:0-4396 GCA_031417675.1 Methylotenera sp. | reverse complement strand
CCTTAAAAGGTGATGCGCCTGTGATGTTGGCTAAAAAAGCTGCGCCTTCAAAAGCAAAAGCTGCGCCTAAAGCGAAAGCAGCACCAGCTAAAGCCGCTGCTAAACCAAAAGCTGCCGCTAAGCCAAAGGCAGTAGCAAAACCTAAAGCTGAAAAATAAGTTTTTTAGCTGAAACAAAAAAGCCTCGCATTGCGAGGCTTTTTTGTTGGCACTGGCTCAAATTAGAACGCTGCTCAATGCTAATTTTAAACCTAAAAACTTACAACACCGTCATTCTCGCGAAAGCGGGGATTCATATAAGTGTTTGATTAAAACGGTTTTCCGCTTTCGCGGGAATGACGGATTTGAATATTATTGTGGAAATTGAGCCTTATTTTTGTGCAAAACTCTGACTATCTTATTCACCAATATGCAATTCACTCCGCGCGATTAACGCAGCATTCAGCGCCGTTTGCTTGTTTTTACCAACCACCGTGAAATGCCCCATTTTGCGACCTTGACGCGGCTCGTGTTTTCCGTACAAATGCAGCTTTAAATTGGCATGCTCAAGCGCCTTATTCCATGCGGGTTCTACATTGGTAGTTTTAGTGTTAGCAAACCAACTATCGCCTAAAATATTCACCATCACCGCATTGCTGTGTAAACTTGGGTCGCCCAAGGGCAAGCCAGTCATCACGCGCACTTGCTGCTCAAACTGGTTAGTAATGCAGGCATCAATGGTGTAATGGCCGCTGTTATGTGGGCGCGGCGCGATTTCATTGACTAATAATTGCTTGCCAACCACAAAGAATTCCACGCCCAGCACGCCAACATAATCGAGTTTTTCGGCCAGTTTTTTTGCCAGCTCTTGGGCGTTGGCTTTTATTACCTCGCTGCAACGCGCTGGCACAATGCTAATGTCTAATATGCCGTTTAAGTGGCTATTTTCTGCGGTGGGAAAGCTTGCGATATTGCCCGTTGCATTGCGTGCCAGCACCACTGATAGCTCTAAATCAAGCGCTAACATTTGTTCTAACACGCAAGTTTCATGGTTAAATTCAGCAAACGCAGTTTGCGCTTCATGCTGATTTTTTACCCGCGCTTGACCTTTGCCATCGTAGCCAAAACGCGCAACTTTTAAAATGGCTGGGTATAGCGGACTGGCGTCAGCAGGTAAGTCTCTAGCATTATTAATTACCACAAAAGGCGCAATAGGCAAGCCTGCTTGCTTAATAAAATTTTTCTCTAATACGCGATGCTGTGCAATCTCCACACAAGCAGCAGAAGGCCTTACCGTCGTAGTAAGTGCTAACATTTCTAACGATTTTGCGGGTACATTTTCAAACTCTGTGGTGATGGCGGCGCAGGTTTCTGCCATTTTTTTTAGCGCAGCGGCATCATCATAATTAGCGCAAATATGCACATCAGCAATCTTGCCAGCTGGGCTGTTTTTATCGGGATCTAACACGGTGACTTGGTAGCCTAGTTCGTGCGCGGCTATGACAAAAAAGCGACCTAACTGGCCGCCGCCCAACATGCCCAACATGGCGGGCGGATTTATTATGCTTAATTTCATGGCTTAACTTTAAGGTTTTTCGGTCAAAATCATATTAATGACTTTATCGCTTTGTTTGGCGCGAAATTCGGCCAATTTTTTGGCTAAAGTTGCATCGCTATTCGCCAAAATACTCACCGCAAACAGCCCTGCATTGGCCGCACCTGCGTCGCCAATGGCAAAAGTCGCCACTGGAATGCCTTTAGGCATCTGCACAATAGATAACAATGAGTCTTGGCCTTGTAAATGCTTGCTTGGCACTGGCACGCCGAGTACGGGCAGTGTGGTTTTCGCCGCCACCATGCCTGGCAAATGCGCCGCACCGCCCGCGCCAGCAATAATAATTTGGTAACCATCTTTAGCTGCGTTTTCGGCAAATTGAAACATTAAGTCGGGCGTGCGATGCGCAGAAACTACTTTCGCTTCATAAGCGACGCCAAAGTCGGCCAGCATTTGCGCAGCATTTTTCATCACTGGCCAATCGCTGTCAGACCCCATAATGATTGCTACTAATGGTTTATTCATTGCAAGATTCTCATTAAAAAGTGTTCTTTAAATTACAATTAAATTATCTCTATGGATGAGTTCTGACTCTTCTACATAACCCAAAATTTGTTCAATTTCACTACTGGCTTTGCGCTTAATCTTTCGCGTGTCTGCCGAATTATAATTCACAATGCCGCGCGCAACTTCAATACCTGCCTCGTTTAAGCAGGCAACCACATCACCGCGCTCAAACTGGCCTTGCACATCGATTACGCCGATTGAAAGTAGGCTTTTGCCGTCTGTTTTTAATACTTTTACCGCCCCAGCATCTAGCACCAGCTTGCCGCCCACACGCAAATGGTCGGCCAACCATTGTTTTTTGGCAATGGTTTTAATTTGGGCGGATTTTAAGTGTGTGCCAATCGCTTCACCATTTGCAAGTCGCAATAAAACATCACGCTCACGACCCGATGCGATGACAGTATGCGCGCCGCTATTGGCTGCGCGCTTGGCAGCGAGTATTTTGGTGAGCATGCCGCCAGTGCCCACATTGCTACCTGCACCGCCAGCCATTTGTTCTAACGCAACATTACCTGCGGTTTCAAAATTGATGAATTTCGCATCTTTGTCTTTACGTGGGTCAGCCGAATATAATCCTTGCTGATCAGTTAGAATCACCAGCGCATCGGCCTCGATTAAGTTGGCTACCAATGCGGCTAATGTATCGTTATCGCCAAAACGGATTTCCTCGGTGACTACCGTATCGTTCTCGTTAATGATGGGAATCACGCGTAAATCGAGCAGCGTTTTAAGTGTTGAACGCGCGTTTAAATAGCGTTTTCGGTCGCGCAAATCATCGTGGGTTAATAAAATTTGAGCAGTATGCAGACCATGTTGTGCAAAGCAACTTTCGTACATTTGCACCAAACCCATTTGACCTACCGCGGCGGCAGCTTGTAGTTCGTTCACTTCTACTGGGCGTTGTTTCCAACCTAAACGCTGCATGCCTTCAGCCACCGCACCGCTTGAAACTAACACCACTTGTTTGCCAGTTTTCACCAGCGTGCTAATTTGCGCCGCCCAAGCAGCAATCGCAGCGCGATCTAGCCCTTCACCATTATTGGTAACAAGGCTAGAGCCGACTTTGACAATTAAAGTCTTAGATTGGGTTAATAGGGACTGGCTCATTTTCTTGATTTTTATCTTCAAGCTCTAAATTGGCTTTTTTAACGGCATCTAAGTGATCCATAATCGCATAGGTTAACTCTTTGCAGCCCACACCACTAATGGCAGAAATGGCGAATACAGGACCTTTCCAGCCGTAATCTTTTACAAACTTTTTAACCACATCTGCGCTATCTTGCAACATATCGGTTTTGTTTAACACCAACCAGCGCGGCTTATTATATAGATCTTCATCGTATTTTTTAAGCTCATTGACGATGGCTTTAGCCTCAGCTACTGGGTCAGTTGCTTCGTCAAATGGCGCAATATCCACCAAATGCAATAGTAATGAAGTA
The DNA here is from genome assembly GCA_031417675.1 of Methylotenera sp. GTDB lineage: Bacteria > Pseudomonadota > Gammaproteobacteria > Burkholderiales > Methylophilaceae > Methylotenera_A. The sequence goes on along the minus strand of JANOWA010000133.1, from coordinate 857 downwards.
CGCGCTAAGTGGCGTAGAAACTGGTGCCCAAGCCCTGCACCCTCGGCTGCGCCCTCAATTAAACCTGGCACATCGGCAATCACAAAACTGCGTTCTGCATCCACCCGCACCACGCCTAAATTAGGGTGCAGCGTGGTAAATGGGTAATCGGCCACTTTTGGTTTGGCGGCAGAAACGCTGCGAATAAACGTCGATTTACCAGCATTAGGCATACCCAGCAAACCCACGTCTGCCAACACTTTAAGCTCCATATATAGCTCAAATTCTTCGCCTGGCTCGCCCTTAGTACATTGACGTGGTGAGCGATTGATGGACGATTTAAAATGCACGTTGCCCAAGCCATTATTGCCGCCTTTGGCCAGCATCACTTGTTGGCCATGCTCTGCCAAGTCAACAATCATGCGCTCTGTAGCTTTATCAGAAATCACCGTACCAACTGGCACGCGCAAAATCGTATCTTCGCCTTTGGCGCCATAGCATTCTGCACCGCGACCATTTTCGCCGCGTTGGCCGCGGAATGTGCGGGTATAGCGATAATCGACTAGCGTATTAATGTTGCGATCGGCCAGCGCGTAGATTGAGCCACCTTTACCACCATCGCCACCATTAGGGCCGCCCATCGGCTCGTATTTTTCACGTCTAAACGTAGCAACACCGTTGCCGCCGTCGCCAGCGTAAACTTTGATTGTTGCTTCGTCTATGAATTTCATTTTGTGTGTGACCTAAATAAAAAAGCCCCATCAAACGATGAGGCTTTAATCATACTACTTAAACTTAAACTGCAACAATATTCACCAATTGGCGACGTAGCGCGCCTTTGATGCAAAATGTTACTTTGCCGTCAATTTTTGCAAATA
>JANOWA010000132.1:0-6116 GCA_031417675.1 Methylotenera sp. | reverse complement strand
CGCCCAATGCCATGCGAGTTGTGATGACGTTTGGTGTCACTCAGCGCAACTGCTTCGCGCTCTGCCCAAGTGTCTTCATCCACCAATGCGTTCAACGTGCCAACTGCCGCGTTTAAGCGAATCATGTCGCCATCACGAATTTTAGCGATTGCGCCGCCTGCGCTGGCCTCTGGGCTTAAATGAATCGCCGCTGGAATCTTGCCCGAGGCGCCGCTCATGCGACCATCTGTCACCAGTGCCACCACAAAGCCTTTGTTTTGCAATACCGCTAATGGCGATATTATTCGTTTAAATGCAGCGGTTGGCACACTCAATGCGTTAGTAGATGAAGATACTTGGGCGGAGCGTGTGGCGGTTGAATTATCCGATACCAAACGCCATCACAACTCGCATGGCATTGGGCGTGAGTTGTTTGGCGGCATGCGCAGGAATGTGTTATCAGCCGAAGAAGGCGCAATCACATGGCTGTAAACTTTGCAAATCAAACGATCTCTTCGTTACACTGCGCTTGCCGTACTAATCGTACTGTCTGCGCTTGTGCGCCTCGATATCCTTTGATTATCAAAGTTTATTTAAGGTAACCGCGCTTGATTTTTTGTTCGCGCCCAGTCTTTTAGATACTTTTAATTTTCTAACTCCGTCATTCTGAGCAATGCGAAGAATCCGGTAACAGAAGAATCCACTAACAAATGCAACAAATATTAATATTCCCTCGCCCTTTAAGGGAGAGGGCTAGGGAGAGGGTGAAATCTCTCTCATTCAAATAATTATTTAAATTTAGGTAAAACAGAAACATGAATACACTCGATTTAGCAACATTTGGCCCCGTTATCCCCGTTATCGTCATTAACAAAGTTGAAGATGCTGTGCCAATGGCAGAAGCGTTGCTAGCAGGCGGTATCCGCGTGTTAGAAGTGACGCTGCGCTCATCATGCGCGTTGCAAGCCATGGAGCAAATTGCCAAACACGTACCCGATGCGATTATGGGTAGCGGCACGGTGCGTAATTTAAAAGACGCGCAAGCTAGCCTTGATGTAGGTTGTAAATTCGCGGTAAGCCCAGGTTACACTTCGGAACTAGGTTTGTTCGCCCGTAAAATTGGTTTGCCATTGTTGCCAGGTGTTTCAACTGGTAGTGAGATTATGACCGCCAATGCGGATGACTATTACTTTTTAAAATTATTCCCCGCTGTCGCAGTGGGCGGCATTAATTTGCTAAAAGGTTTTGCAGGGCCCTTTGGTGATGTGAAATTTTGCCCAACTGGCGGCGTAACAGTTGATAGCGCACCGCAATTTTTGGCATTGCCAAACGTGGTAGTGTGCGGCGGTACATGGCTAACGCCAGCCGATGCGGTTGCGCGCAAAGATTGGGCGCACATCACGAAATTGGCCAAAGAAGCGAGTGCTATTCAGCCAGCTTAAAGCTAGATTAGGCTACAATAAGGGCTGCCTGCAGCCCTTATTTTTTGTCATTTTTTTTGAGAGTAAGTATTGAAAATAGATTTATCAGCCTTTAAGACAATTGTGTTTGATTGCGATGGCGTGGTGCTAAACAGCAACCAGACCAAAATTGATGCCTATTTTGCGGTCGCCAAAAAAATGGGCGGCACCGATGCGCAGGCGCAAGCTTTTGTCGATCATCATGTGGCAAAAGGCAGCTTTCCGCGCAACGGAAAAACCGAATATTACTTAACAGAAATTGTTAAACAACCCGTCACTGAGGCGACCATGCAGCAATATATGCAGGCGTTTGAAGATGTGCTGGATGTGACTTTAATGGAGTGCGAGATTGCAACTGGCCTAGAAGCGCTTAAAGCCGCAACGCCGCATGCCAAGTGGATGCTACTTTCGGGCGGCGATCAAGCAGAATTGCGCAGAATTTTTCCAAGGCGCAAGTTGGGTAATATAAGCCTAGAGCAGTTGTTTGATGCAGGTATCTTTGGTGGGCCAGACAAAAAAGATGACGTACTAGCACGCGAAAAACTCAACGGTAATTTACAATTACCCACATTATTTATTGGCGATAGCAAATATGATTACCAAGCGGCAAGCCGCGCAGGGCTGCAATTTGTGTTTTTAAGTGATTGGACAGAAGTGAGCGATTGGCGCGCATATTGCACAGAGAACAAAATCACCGCGCTGCGTAATATTTCGCAATTATTAGCATAAAGCGCATCTATATTACAAAGCAATTACAAAGTACAAAATAAACCGCAACAGAAGGCAATTCATATGAAAATTACAGTTGTTGGCACGGGTTATGTGGGTTTAGTCAGCGGAACATGCTTGGCCGAAGTGGGCAACGACGTGCTTTGCCTAGATATTGACCCAGCCAAAATTAAAATTTTAGAAGACGGCGGCATACCGATTCACGAGCCAGGATTGCTGGAAATGGTGCGCCGTAATGTGGCGGCAGGGCGCTTAACATTTACCACGGATATTGAAAAAGCGGTTGCGTTTGGTGATGTGCAATTTATTGCCGTAGGCACGCCGCCCGATGAAGATGGCTCGGCCGATTTGCAATATGTAGTAGCTGCCGCGCGCAGTATTGGTAAGCACATGACTGGCTATAAAGTAATTGTCGATAAATCGACCGTGCCTGTTGGCACAGCGGATAAAGTTAAGGCCGCGATTACGGAAGAGCTCGCTGCGCGACAGTCAACCATACAATTTAGCGTGGTCTCAAACCCTGAATTTTTAAAAGAAGGTGCTGCGGTTGAGGATTTTATGCGCCCAGACCGCATTGTAATTGGTGCAGATGACGCACAAAGCATTGCGACTATGCGCGCTGTTTATGCGCCGTTTCAGCGTAATCATGAAAGATTAGTTGTGATGGATGTACGCTCTGCCGAGCTTACCAAATATGCCGCCAACGCAATGCTGGCCACGCGCATTAGTTTTATGAACGAGTTGGCTAATTTAGCCGAAATTTTAGGCGCCGATATTGAATCGGTGCGCAAAGGCATCGGCTCTGATCCGCGTATTGGTTATGATTTTTTATACGCGGGCTGCGGTTATGGCGGCTCGTGCTTTCCCAAAGATGTGAAAGCGCTTATTAGCACTGCACAAAATAATGGCTACGATTTAAAAGTGCTAAACGCGGTAGAAGCTGCCAACGATGCACAAAAACAAGTGCTAACGCACAAAATTAAAACACACTTTGGCGCAGATTTGGCAGGCAAACATTTTGCAGTGTGGGGCTTGGCATTTAAGCCGAATACCGACGATATGCGCGAAGCAACGAGTAGAGTATTAATTAATGACCTTTTGCAGACAGGCGCAACCGTTACTGCATACGACCCCGTTGCCATGGATGAAGCTAAGCGTATTTTTAATGGTGTTAAAGGCTTAACTTTTGCTAAAACGCCAAGCGCAGCGCTCAACAATGCAGATGCCTTGGTGATTGTGACAGAATGGAAAGAGTTTAGAAGCCAAGATTTTTCACTTATTAAACAAAAACTTAAAGATAATATTATTTTTGATGGCCGTAATTTGTACGATCCAGCCGTGGTAAAAAGCGCAGGCATTGAATATCAGCCAATTGGTCGTTTAAAAGGTTAATGAAAGTTCTACTCACAGGCGTTGCAGGTTTTATTGGCTACCATGTGGCCTTAAAACTGCTAGCGCGCGGCGATACGGTGATTGGCGTTGATAACCTCAATGATTATTACGATGTTAGCCTGAAACAAGCGCGGCTGGCTGATATTCAAGCACACCAACATGCTAAAAACTTTAGTTTTATTAAGCTCGACTTAGCTGAAAATGCCGCCACGCAACAATTATTTGCGCATGAAAAACCAGACAGCGTAATCCACCTTGCCGCGCAAGCAGGGGTGCGCTATTCGCTGCAAAATCCGCATGCTTATATCAGCAGTAATATAGTGGCCTTTACCCATATTTTAGAAGCGTGCTGCGCCCTTAAGCCGCAACATTTGGTGTATGCCAGCTCATCTAGCGTGTATGGCGGCAACACCAAATTGCCGTTTAGCGAGACCGATAGCGTTGACCACCCTGTAAGCCTGTATGCCGCCACTAAAAAGGCCAACGAGCTGATGGCGCATACCTACAGCCATTTATATGGCTTGCCAACTACAGGCCTACGCTTTTTTACCGTATATGGCCCGTGGGGCAGGCCCGATATGTCGCCATTTTTGTTTGCTGATGCGATTATTAACAATAGGCCGATTAAAGTGTTCAATCACGGCGATATGATGCGCGACTTTACTTATATTGACGATATTGTCGAAGGTGTGGTTCGCGTGCTAGATAAACCCGGTACGCCAAGCACAAGTACCAGCGCGCCTTACAGGCTGTTTAATATTGGTAACAACCAACCCGAAAAACTCATGGATTTTATCGGCTTACTAGAAAACGCAATTGGTAAAACTGCACAAAAAGAATTTTTACCCATGCAAGCAGGCGATGTAAAAGCGACTTTTGCCGATACCAGCGCGCTAGAAGCTTGGGTAGGGTTTAAGCCGAATACGCCGCTTAAGGTTGGTGTGGAGAAGTTTGTCGCTTGGTATAAAAAATTTTACAAACAAAGGGTTAATTGAATTATGGCTATAAAAAACTTAATAAAAAAATTGAATATTTTTAAGTCACCAGAATTGCCTGAAGTGAAATTTGAAACTGTACAACATCCCGCTACAGCGGCAGTCCATCGTGCCATTGCAGACCGAAAAAAAGAAGACCCACTTATTGGTGTTAAAATTGGCGCAAAAGAAATTAATCACCGAATAATATTGGCACTTGGAAAAACCGATCCAAAAGGAGCACACGTTGGCTCTTTGTTGACCATTCTAGGCTCGCTTGCAGGTTACTCTTGTCAAATGGTAGCTAGAATAAATCTAGGTGAGTTGGCAAAAGAAAACAAAGTGACCGATGTTGACTTAGTTCATGTCGCGGAAACCGCAGATGGAAAAAATTCTACTTTGGGGATAGCATTAATAAATCATTGGCAGAAGACAAATATTCAATATGGAGCATGGCAGCAGGCGCAGCACAACATAACGGGTGTAAAGAATTACCTGACATACATGAAATTTTTAAGCATGTTACTAGTACGATAGGCTCTGAACAATTTGGTATCCCTAGAGTGCCTGATGAGCAAAAGGCCTTTGATACACCTGCTAATATTGTGTTAACCACATGGCCAGAAATGCAGCCAATACTAAAAGAATTTTGTGATAAACCTGCTGAGTGGCCGATGATTTTCGCAGCAGCGATTCAAGAAATTATTGATATGTCAAAAAATATCATCGACCCCAAAATAGCACTCACGGTAGTGATGGAATGTGCAATTCCGATGTCAAAAATTGATTTAGACTCGGCATTAAATATAAATAAATACTAGACTCGGCTAGTAACTAAGCTTGGTTTAATATTTTTCAAACAAGCCAAATGCGCATCGCCAGTCAGTGGGCATTCCCTCTTAAAGCACGGGCTGCACGCTAGCCCTAAATACTCAATTACCGCGTTTGGGCTCATAGGCGGCGTGTGTGTTGGGTCGCTGCTGCCAAAAATGGCGATCAATTTTTTATCCAAAGCCGCCGCAATGTGCATTAAGCCAGAATCATTGCTAATGACCGTATCGCATAGCGCCATTAAGTCTATGGCTTCGCCAAGCTTGGTTTTTCCGCCTAAATCAAGGCATTGGTTTTGTGTGAGTTGATTGATTTGATTGGTAACGACTACGTCTTTATCTGAGCCAAATAGCCATACTTGCCAACCCTTTTTTAGTACATCATTTGCGACTTCTGCATAATATTCTGCTGGCCAACGTTTGGCTTCGCCGTATTCTGCACCAGGGCATAGGCCTAGCACTTTTGAAAAGGGTTCAGCAATATTTAGTTGTTTTAAAGTCGCTAATGCATTATTTTTGTTAGTATTTAATTGTGGATTAGGTAATATATTTGGTAAATTTTGATTGCGATTTAAACCCAAAACTACAAAACGCTCAACGGTTTTTTTTAGTTTTGATTTGTCCAAATCACGAATATCGTTAAGCAAACCATAGCGCATTTCGCCCAAAAAACCTGTGCGTTTTGGTATGCCTGCCGCCCATGGTAACAAGGCAGATTTGAACGAGTTAGTCAGAATAATGGCTTGACTATA
>JANOWA010000131.1:0-13465 GCA_031417675.1 Methylotenera sp. | reverse complement strand
CGTTTGAGTTAAGGGGCTGGCTTTAGCCAGTCCCGCTTGAATGATGGGTTAGGCAAAGAATGCCAAGATGTGATTTCATATCTGAATAACATTAAGAATCGTCGCTAGCACGAACAGAACCCAACCCAATATGAATGTAATTTTGGCGAACTGATCGTATCTATGTTCGTTGTCACGTTTGTCATAGTGATCTACCACAACGGATAACATGTTTAGAATGGCCATAAACATAGCAGCAGTGAGAACTAATGCGGCAATACCCTCAAATGTGTATGCTCGTACTCGTACTGGAATCGAGACTTTACCTACATGTAAAGCGAAGCCTGCGTACAAAGAAATTAAGCAAGATTGTAAAAGATACCTGCGGCGAAGAGGAGCGGAGATTTGGTTGGGGTAGAACACGTCTCCAGTAACTCGCTCACGCGCTTCTGACACCAGGTCAGTAACCTCGTCTTCTGCGGATAATCTATCTGTAATTGGCTGCACGAGAGATTTTCTTGAAGGGCCTAACGTTTGAATTAAGGGGCGCCGTTAGGCGTCCCGCTTGAATGATGGGTTAGGCAAAGACTGCCAAGATGTGATTTCATATCTGAATAACATTAAGAATCGTCGATAGCACGAATAGAACCCAACCCAATATGTATGTAATTCTGGCGAACTGATCGTAACTATGTTCGTTGTCACGTTTGTCATAGTGATCTACCACAACGGATAACATGTTTAGAATGGCCATAAATATAGCAGCAGCGAGAACTAATGCGGCAATTCCCTCAAATGTGTATGCTCGTGCTCGTACTGGAATCGAGACTTTACCGACATATAAAGCGAAGCCTGCGTACAAAGAAATTAAACAAGATTGTAAAAGATACCTGCGGCGAAGAGGCGCTGAGATTTGGTTGGGGTAGAACACGTCTCCAGTAACTCGCTCACGTGCCTCTGACACCAGGTCAGTAACCTCGTCTTCTGCGGATAATCTATCTGTAATGGGCTGCATGAGAGATTTTCTTGAAGGGCCTAACGTTTGACATAAGGGGCGCGCTTTAGCGCGTCCCAGTGGAGGGCGAAAGCCCGTAACGACTTGATGGATGGGTTAGGCAAATGGTTGCCAAGCCTGAATAAATTGGAGAGTGAAATTATGAAAAATGTGACGTTAATCGAATGGCTGATAATTTTGGCAATCGTGGTGATACTGGTCGCGGGGCTGGTTGGCTTTTTCAAGAGCAGCGGCGAGTTCAAGAAGGTGTGCGATGAAGCTCGCGGCACGACTGTATGGGATGGCAGGCAGTACCAATGCATCAAGCATTGATGCCTAACGTTTGACATAAGGGGCGCGCTTTAGCGCGTCCCGCTTGATGGATGGGTTAGGCATTATGGAAGCTGAACTAACTGCACGGCTGGTATGAGTTGTAATAAAAAACCAACCATAACCATAAAGAGACCTAGATAAGACAGTTTGTTATAAAGCTTGATTTTAGGGGTTGCCTCGTCCATGGCATACATAATTTCACCTAATACCCCAAGAGATGGCAGGCCGAAAAGAGTTATTAATATACCGCCAATAAAACCTAAAACCAGACCAATAATATTCATGTCAAGGCTTAGAAGTGCGTAAATAAATTTTGAAATGAAAGAACACATTTTGATTTTGCCTAACGTTTGACATAAGGGGCGCGCTTTAGTGCGTCCCGCTTGATGGATGGGTTGGGCATTACTTGCACTTTAAACTAACAAAAACAGCAATAAGAGTAACAACGCAAATTGCCCAGGTTGCAAAGACCAAATATCGTGTTTGTTTAACCAAATCTTCGTTTGTTTTTCTTTGACTTTCTGCTGTGCGTATAGCAATGACTGATTGAATGAATGGGAACTCACTGTCCATATTTGTAGGGTTTCGATTCAGTCTGTCGAGTAGCTCTGCTTCGGTGGCAGCGAGATACTCAGCTGCGGTTGGTTTTGTATTTTTGGTAGAAAAGTCGCTCATTTTTATTTTTCCTTTTTTATGCCCAACGGTTGAGTTCAGGGGTGCGCCCGATTTTGGCGCATCCCATGCAACGGCGGGTTAGGCAATGAAAGGTACAAGATGGATGCTGAATTATATTTTTATAAAGAGCTAAGAATTTTAAGGCTTGTAATACAAGTTTTAATTGCAAAAGACTTGTGGTACAAAACGCATGAAAATGGCAACAAGCACTGGTATTTTTTAGAGATTGGCCGATATGGACATGACGGCACAGAAAAAAGCGTTTATTCCTTGATTTTGTGGCGCATGAAAATATTAACGGCATGGATGCATAACGTTCAAATTAAGGCGCGGCGCGCTTTTGCGCCGTCGCTCTTGAATGCAGGGTTAGGCAGATGATAACTACGGAGAGAAAACATGGCATACGACCAAGAAAAAGCTGATTTGTTAAATGAGAATGTGGCGCTTAAAGCATTAAATGAAATTTTGGAAAATGACCATAATGTTTTGAAAAGCAGGCATGAAACGGCATTAAAAGTGCTAGAGCAAATAGCTGAAAGAAAGCGTAAAACACAAGAGCGCAACTTAGCAAATGCAGTGGTGACTTTTTTAAAATACACGTGATGCCTAACGTAAAGTAGACCCCAAATAAGAACTTAATCTTTTATTTGGGCATGTTGTTAATTTCGTAAATAAGTGCATAATCGTCATTAAATCAATTGCTTTATTAAATATAGTACACCAATAAATAGTTAATTTATATGCAAACAAGTGCTAACCAAACGCAACCGCCCAAACTGCTAGATCAAGTAGTAGCTAAAATGCGCGTTAAGCATTACAGCTTACGTACCGAAAAAAGTTACGTAGATTGGATTAAACGATATATTTGGCATTTTGACAAGCGCCACCCAAAAGATATGGGCGCTACAGAGGTGGAAGCCTTTTTAACGCATTTGGCGGTTACGCGTAATGTATCTGCCAGTACGCAAAATCAAGCCAAAAGTGCGCTGTTGTATTTGTATAAACAGGTGCTGGGGGTTGAGTTGCCTTGGTTAGATAACGTGACCCAAGCCAAAGTGCCGCAGCGTTTGCCCGTGGTGCTTACGCAAGCTGAGGTACAAGCCGTGTTAAGCCGTATGGATGGCACCATGTGGCTGATTGCCAGCCTGCTTTACGGTAGCGGATTGCGCATAATGGAGGCGCTGCGCTTGCGGGTGAAAGATGTGGATTTTGCCCAGCGCGAGATTTTAGTGCGCGAAGGCAAAGGCTTTAAAGATAGGGTGACCATGCTGCCCTTAAGTTTGGTACAGCCATTAAAAGCACATTTGCTAAAAGTGCAGGCGTTACATAATGATGACCTAAACAGTGGCCATGGCGAAGTATTTATGCCGATGGCGCTAGATAGAAAATACCCCAGCGGTGGCAAAAGTTGGAGCTGGCAGTATTGTTTTCCGTCAATTAAGTTGTCGGTTGATCCGCTGGCTAAAAAAATTCGGCGACATCATGCCGATGAAAAAACCGTACAACGTGCGGTTAAAAAAGCGGTTAAGTTAGCGGGCATTGTAAAGCTGGCCACACCGCACACGCTTCGCCATAGTTTTGCCACACATTTATTGGCGGGCGGTTACGATATTCGCACCGTGCAAGAGTTGCTAGGGCATTCTGATGTTGCCACGACCATGATTTATACACATGTGCTGAATAAAGGCGGTAAAGGGGTGAGTAGCCCGCTGGATGTTTTGTGATTGTATGTAAGAGCGAATTTATTCGCGCAATATTGCCGCAATTTTCGCGAATAAATTCGCTCTTACAATGTTGTTGGGTTTAGACACATTTATTGCATTTTAGAACTAATAGCGTATTATAACAATTGTTATAACTTGTTAAGAGGCGGTTAAAATCATGCATGAATTAAAAATCACTAAAATTGGTAATTCTGCTGGCATTATTTTGCCAAAAGAGGTGCTGGCGCGCTTAAAATTAGAAACAGGCGATAAAGTGTTTTTAACCGATGCGCCAGGTGCGGCGACCATAACGCCGCACGACCCTACGTTTTCTCAGCAGCTAGAAATAGGCCGTGAGTTTATGCGTGAGTATCGCGATACATTCAATGAGTTAGCTAAGTAATGCGTGGTTGGGATTGGGTTGATAAACAACTTTTAGTCACTTTGCATGACGAAAGTCTTGCCATACATGGCGGCGCATCTGGTATTCGCGATGAAGGCTTGCTAGATTCTGCGCTCAATCGCGCGCCTAATTTAGCCTTGTATGGCAAACCAAATATAGCAGAATTAGCAGCGGCCTATGGCTTTGGATTAGCCAAAAACCATGCTTTTGTAGATGGCAATAAACGTGTTGCTTTTTTATCTGTGGGCTTATTTTTAGGGTTAAATGGCTATCGGTTAAAAGCCACCCAAGTGGAAGCAACTTTAACCATACTGGCACTTGCGAGTGGTGATATGAATGAAGCAGATTTTGCTAATTGGATACAAAAAAACGCTGTAAAACGTTAAATTATGAGCCTACGCTTTCGCCTCAATTTACTCATTACCGCGCTGCTGCTGCTATTTATGCTGGCGGTGGGTTATGTTAATTTTAATGGCACTAAGTCATCAATTCAAGAAGGTGTAGAGGCCGCTACACGTGTAACAGTGCAGTTGTTAGATACGGTTATTGTCAGCTCTGCACAAAATCCAGAGTGGGGTTATACACATGATGTGCTACACCGCTTTTTAGAGCAGCTTGGCCATGTACGCGGTAATGAGATTTTTCTCTATGATATTCGCGGCACCTTAATGTTTAAATCGCCGCCATCTAAATACAACACCAAAGAAAATCCACCGCAATGGTTTGTAAACGCACTAGATCCACACGAAAAATCGGTCACGCGATTTTTGCATTTTGGCAGATTAGAGGTGGTACCAAACCCTGCCGGCGGTATTCGCGAGGCTTGGGGTAAATTGCGCAGTTTATTTTGGATTGGTTTAGGTTTTTTTGTGTTGTTAAATGCCGTGGTGTATTGGATGTTAGGCCATTGGCTACAGCCCTTGCGGCCAATGCTAGCTGCCATTAACCAGATGGAACAGGGCGATTTAACCACGCGCCTGCCCAGCTTTGATTTGCCCGAGTTTGAAAAAATTGGCCACAGCTTAAATCGCATGGCAGAAACGCTGGCGGCGGAGCGCCAATTAGAAGAAAACCGCCAATTAACCGCACTTATTCAAAGCCATATTGAGGATGAACGCCGCAGTTTAGCACGCGAGCTGCACGACGAGCTTGGTCAATACGTAACGGCGATTAAAACCTTTGCGGTGGCGATTGTGAATAAAACAAAGGTAAGCTCACCTGATATTTCTGGCCATGCGCAAACCATTGTGGCTGCCGCCAATCATATCTACGATGGCATGCATAATATTATTCGTCAGCTGCGGCCAGGCTCGCTGGATAATTTGGGCCTAAGTGAAACGCTGCGTGATGCGGTGAGTGTTGTGCAGCAGCAACATCCAAATTTATCGATTAATTTGCGGCTTTTGGGCAAATTAGACGTTTTGGGCGAGAGTTTAAACATCAATGTTTACCGAATTGTGCAAGAAGCCTTGAATAATGCCATTAAACATGCCGAAGCAAGCAATATCGACATTAAGCTAGAAACCACCAAAACAGGCGCGCTGCAGCTAACTATTAGCGACGATGGCAAAGGGATGGACATTAACAGCGTCGATCAAACGAATCATTTTGGCTTGCTGGGTATGCGCGAGCGAGTGCAGGGCTTTCACGGTAGTTTTAATGTGGATTCTGATTTACATGCCAAACAAAGCAACCGTGGAACGACTATTTACATTAATATTCCGCAAGCGATTGAAACCAAGGATGAAGCAATATGAGTCAAATTAATGTGATGCTTGTTGATGACCATGCGGTGGTGCGCATGGGCTTTAAAATGTTGCTGGAATCGGCGCCTGACATCAAAGTCATCGCCGAGGCTGAAAATGGTGAGGTGGCGATTAGAGCCTATATGGAGCACATGCCGAATATCGTGGTGATGGACATTACCATGCCAGGCATGGGCGGGCTAGAGGCTATTGAGCGCATTTTGGCCAAAGATAGTAGCGCGCGTATTTTGGTGCTAAGCGCGCATGAGGATTCGGTGCACCCCAAGCGCGTGCTCAATGCCGGCGCAATGGGCTATTTAACTAAGCGTAGCGCGGCTGAGGAGTTGATTAAAGCGATTCGCATGGTGGCCAGCGGCAAAAAATATATTGAGGCGAGTGTGGCGCAGCAAATGGCCATTCAGCAATTATCGGGCAATCAAAGCCCAGTAGATGTGTTAAGCGAGCGTGAGTTTGAAGTATTTATGTCGCTGGCCAAAGGCAAAACGACGAATGAAATTGCAGAAAGTTTGTTTTTAAGTCCGCGCACGGTGGGTACGCATTTGTACAATATTAAGCAAAAATTAAACGCTAATAATTCGGCTGAAATCGCGCTAATTGCGATGCGCAGCGGGCTTTTAGAGCCATAGAACAATATTTGCTAAACTAACGATTGTAAGAGCGGACTTGTCCGCGAATCAACTGTTCAAATCGCGAATATATTCGCTCCAGCAAATCAATAACCTTTATAACGCGCTATATTCAGCTCGCCAAGGCTGGCCAATTCTACCATCGCAATGCTACCGCTAGGCAATTTGCCAAATTCTGGCGGAATCAAAAAAGTGATGATTTTTGTGTCACTTTGACCATCTATTTTAAATGCGCCTGTGCCTACACCCCAGCTTCGCCATTCACGTTTTTGCGGCAAGCTGGTCGCGCCTAGTAAGCGCGCTTTCTCAAAAACTGCATTCTTTTCATCGCCAATTAATAAGTTAAATAACTCTACGCGCACCAACTGATTACCTTCAGTGATGGCAACGCGTGTTTCAATTTCTGCTTCTTGCGTTGGAATTGGTTCAGAGATGGCTTTTGCAGGATCAAATGCCATGTTCAGAAATGCCACTTGGTAAGGATCTGGCGGTGAGTCTTGTAAATTGGTGTTTTTAGCTAAGCCTTTATTATTGCTACTAGCGGTGTTGGTGGTTACTGTGTTATCGGCGTAGCTATTGCTTGTATAAGCCTTGCTAGGGTTGCGATTACTCGGGCCATCTTGCACATCCATGGCGCTTGCAATGGCTCTATCAGCAACCCTAGTCGCTATTGTGCTGACAATTTGCTGTGCAATGCTACCGCCCAGGCAGCCAGACAGTAAAAATGCAGTCAAAATGACTGTTATATATCTAAAACTTATAAATAGCATAATCAATACAACTATTTTTGCGTTGGCAACGCGGAAAGTTCAGATTACTGCTAACGGTTTGAAATGTCTAGTGGTTTGTGACAATGATTTTACTGACGCACATTGCTTGTTGCGTAAATGCTAATAATGCCACTTAAGATGATTAAGCCGATGGCAAAATATTCAGACCTTGAGAGCGATTCTTGCCAAAAAATCACGCCAAATAAGCTAGCAAAAATCACCGTGGTATAAGCCAGGCTTGCCACTAGCAAGGTATGGCCTGTGCGATAAGCGCGCGTCATGGCCAGCTGCGCAATGGTGGCTGATGCGCCTAAACCCAGCAGCATTGGCATGTCGTGCCAGTTAAGCGCGGTAAAGTGCTGCGTTAGCATCCACGCGCCGCTGGCAATGGTAGAAACAAAGGTAAAGTAAAACACCGTGCGCCAATCGGGCTCGTTTAATTGCCCCAATTGCTTCACATGTATATACGCCAAAGCTGCGCCCAAGCCAGACAGCAAGCCTAGCACGCCTGCCAGCATATCACGTTGATTTAAAACAGGTTTCAGCAATAACACTACGCCAATAAAGCCTAGCAAAACGGTGCCATACAAAATAGATTTTGGTTTTTCGTGTAGAAAAAACGGCATAAAAATCGCCAAAAATAGTGCGGATGTATAGTTAAGCGTAATGGCGGTGGCCAGTGGCAAATGCGCGATGGCGTAAAAAAATAATACCAATGAGACCAAGCCAACTAAAGCACGACTCATTTGTTTGGCGATTACTGGCGTTTTTAAGGGTAATTTTTTGGCAAAAATATAGGCGTAAATAAATACCAAACCAAAAGCGGAGCGGTAAAACACTAACTCAGCACTGCCAAATTTGGGCGAACCTGCTTTTACCAGCGCGCCCATTATCGCAAAGCCTAGCGCGGCCACCAGCATCCATAAGCTGCGCAAATGCGGTAATTGAAAGCTGGGTTGTCTCATTATTAACGTACACAAAGTGTCGAATATACCAAAATCTGTAAATCAGGTACACTCATATAATAAAATCAAAATACTTCAAAATAAGGGATCTAACATGACGGACGTGCTCGCTGACCAGCAAATTAACTTGGCTGTTAATCAGGCTGGTAATCAAAAAATCACACCTATTGTTTTTCAGGGTAAAGCTTCAGAATATTTCGGTATTTGGATTGTCAATTTGCTATTAAGCTTAATCACGTTCGGCATTTACTCGGCTTGGGCTAAAGTGCGTCGCAAAAAATATTTTTATAA
Source organism: Methylotenera sp. (assembly GCA_031417675.1). Lineage (GTDB taxonomy): Bacteria > Pseudomonadota > Gammaproteobacteria > Burkholderiales > Methylophilaceae > Methylotenera_A. The sequence goes on along the minus strand of JANOWA010000131.1, from coordinate 4,960 downwards.
CAATACCTTAATTGATAATGTGGGCTTTGATTACCATGCCAACCCAATCGCCATTTTAAAAGGCCGTCTTGTAGCCTTTGTTTTGTTTGCGTTATATGTGTATGGCAAAGGTAGTAGCCCAATATTGGCAGGCATTCTGTTGTTGCTATTTTTTCTCGCGCTACCTTGGCTAATTGTGCGCGGCTCACTATTTAATGCGCGTAACACCAGTCACCGCGGTTTACGCTTTGATTTTGTGGGCACGGTCAATAAAGCTGCACGCGTATTTATTGGCTTGCCGATGCTTTCATTTATTACGCTTGGATTTGCTGTACCTTATGTTGCACATGAAAGAAGCCAATTTTTGATGAATAATCACCGGTTTGGTTTAAGTCAATTTGATATGAGCCGCGTAGTTAAAAGCTTTTATAAGGTTTATTCAATCGTTTTTATACTGCCTTTTATTGGTATTTTGGCCGCAATTGCGATTCCTGCCTATCAAGCCTATGTGACCAAAGCGAAAGCTGCTGCCGCCGCACCCCATGCCGCATTAAGCATCCCCAACGTGCAAGCACTTGTACCGATTAATGCGCCAATAATGTTAGCTGCGAATGATGCGCCAGCCGAAATGCCCGCAGAATTGCCCGCTGAAGCCCCAAAGGTAGAGCGCGTCTATTCTGACAACATGCCTGCCGAAGTACCAACAGCCGTAAAACGTGCTGAGCAAATTGAACAGCAAGCAGCCGAAGTTGGCGATGCAAATGCAGATACAGCAATGCCCGCCGAGGCTACCGCCATTGATAATGCTGTAGAACAAGCACCAGATGATGCTGTAGATGAGCCGCAAGAACTGACCGCACAAGAGCTGAAAGCGCAAGCAGAAGAGGAAAAAGCGTTAGAAGAAATGTTAAAAAAACAGACGGATCAGAACAAACTGGAAGCGAAAATGAAACAATGGTTCTCTGGGCCACTGGGCATTTTAGCTGGCTTGGGTGCATTGTTAGCGTATGGATTTTTTATATTTGGGTTTCTTGGTTATTTTCAATCGCGCATTAGCAATTTGGTGTGGAATAACACCACGCTAGATAAGTTATCATTTAAAAGCAGCTTGCGCGCACGCGACTTTATGTGGCTATATTTTACCAATATGTTGGCTATTATGTTCACGTTTGGCTTGGCAACGCCTTGGGCGCAAATCCGCATGGCGCGTTATCGCGCTAGCAAATTGCAAATTGTTGGCGATGTCGATTTTGACCAATTTGTGGGCGATAAAAAAGCTGAAGTGAAGGCTACTGGCGAAGAAATTGCCGATATGTTTGACGTTGATTTGTCTTTTGGTTAATCGGCCTTTTGGCTAAGTACAAATAAATGTCATTTCAAGCAGATTATTTTGACGGTTTGAGCGCGCGTGCCAAGTTAGTCACGGTGCGAGTGCTGGCAGATACCAAGCAACTAGCGTTTGATGTGGAAGGCTACACACACACTTTTGCATTGGCCGATATTGACGTACAAGCCAAGCTGGGCAAGTCTAAGCGACTGATTGATTTGCCAGACAATAGTCGCTTGGAAGCGGCTGATATTAGCCTGCTTGAAGCGGCCATGCCTTCAAAAGCCAGCACGTTTTGGCGCGACTTGCATTATTTAGAAAATCATCTCGGTTGGGTACTGGTGGCTTTGGTCGCCACCGTGCTGGCTGGCTGGTTATTTTTGCAGTTTGGCGTGCCAAAATTGGCTGAATACGTGGCAAAAGCCACGCCGCCGAGCATGGAAACCAAAATTGGCAAACAGGCTTTAGATGCCCTAGATAGCCAAATTGGCTACTTTTCGCCTAGTAAAGCCGACCCCACGCGCAAGGCCAGCATTAGCGCTGCGCTTAAGCATTTATGCGATGCTTTGCACGATTGCCCAAACTATCAACTGGAATTTAGAGATGGTGGCATGATTGGCGCTAACGCGTTTGCATTGCCTGGCGGCTATATAGTGGTGACCGATCAAATTATTACGCTATCGAAAAATGATACGGAAATTGTGGCCGTTTTAGCGCATGAGTTGGGTCATGTGAAGCAGCGTCACGCCTTTAGGCAAAGCTTGCAAGGCGTACTATCAGGCTTGATTTTGGCGGCGATTACAGGCGATGTTAGCTCAATTGGCTCTGGTCTGCCAGCAGTCTTAATGCAAATGCGTTACTCGCGCGAACACGAAACTGAAGCGGACAACTTCGCGTTAAATGCCTTGCAAAAAGCCTGCTTGCCGCCCAAAGCATTTGCGGATATTTTGCAGCGATTAGAAGCGCAAATGCAGGATAATAGGAATGACGGTAAAGGCTCGGCAGATAAAAGCAACAAAAAAGACGCATCTGCCAAAACAAGCAATGTGTCGCATAACCAAGATGCAGTGAGCGAAATGTTAGCCTCTCATCCCGACACGCAAGCGCGCATTAAGCCGTTTTTGGCGGCCAAGCAAACGTGCAATTAGCCAACAGTTTTGCGCTTAAACCTTGCTAAAATACGCGTTTTGCGCTAATCTCATATCTAATTAAATCAACAAAACATTATTTGAGGATATTGTAATGAAAAACCCTTTAGAGTCAATTACAGGCACGATTATTTCTGGACTCATACTCACGGCTGTACTCGTGGTTTTTTTGAACAATTTTTTAGCGCCAGTCGCCGCTTAACGAGGATAACATGGAACATCTTTATGCGGGTTTAGTGCGTTGGGGTCATCTTGTAACAGGCATCACTTGGATTGGCCTGTTGTATTACTTTAATTTAGTACAAATGGCGGCATTGAAAGATGCTGGCGCAGATGGCACGGCAGCGGGTATTACCAAACATGTTGCGCCACGTGCCTTGTTATGGTTTCGTTGGGCGGCAGTCGCCACTTGGATTTTAGGCGTGGGCTTGTTATGCACATTGGGCGACAAAGGCGCTAGTGTTATTCACAAAACCTTCACGCTACAAGCGCCATACGCGGGCATTGGTATTGGCGCATGGCTGGGCACGATTATGTTGTTTAACGTATGGCATTTTATTTGGCCAAACCAAAAGAAAATCCTGGGTATCGTACCAGCAACAGATGAAGTAAAAGCCAAAGCGCGCCGTGTGGCAATGTTGGCATCACGCACCAATTTGATGCTATCACTGCCAATGTTATATTTTATGGCAAATGGGTTTAGTCATCGTATTGGCTAGTTTTTGAGTCGCTTTTGAATAACGGCGGCGCTAGTCGCCGTTTTTCTTTTTAGATTTTAGGTTTATTTTAACTATGTCGCATTTAATGAACACTTACGGTCGTCAGCCCGTCACTTTTACACACGGTAAAGGCGTTTGGCTGTTTGATGCCGAGGGTAAAAAATACTTGGATGCGCTGTCAGGTGTGGCGGTAAATGGTTTGGGCCACGCGCACCCAAAATTAGTGGCGGCAATTCAAGCGCAAGTGGCCAAAATGATTCATGTTTCCAACATTTATCACATTGCCGAGCAAGAAGCTTTAGCCAATAAATTAGCCGAAATATCAGGCATGGATAAAGTATTTTTTTGCAACTCTGGTTGCGAGGCGAACGAGGCCAGCATTAAGTTAGCGCGGCTTTACGGGCATAACAAAGGGGTTGAAAATCCCGAAATTATTGTGATGGAACGCAGTTTTCATGGGCGTACGATGGCAACATTATCAGCCACGGGAAACCGCAAAGCACAAGCAGGTTTCGAGCCGCTGGTTAGCGGGTTTATTCGCGTGCCGTATGACGATTTAGAAGCGGTAAAAGCCATTGCTAGTCGCAAAAATAACGTAGTGGCGATTTTGGTGGAGCCCGTGCAAGGCGAGGGCGGCGTGCATATTCCCGCCGATATGCGCGCCTACCTGCAAGGTTTGCGTAAGTTGTGCGACGATAACGGCTGGTTATTGATGCTTGACGAAGTGCAAAGCGGCATTGGCCGCACAGGTACTTGGTTTGCGTTTCAACATACAGGCATAGTGCCAGATGTGATGAGCTTGGCTAAAGGCTTAGGCTCTGGCGTGCCGATTGGCGCATGCGTGGCTAAAGGCGCGGCGGCAGACACATTTGCACCAGGCAAACACGGCTCTACTTTTGGCGGCAACCCGTTGGCAGCTACTGCTGGCTTAATTACGTTAAAAACAATTGCTGATGAAAAATTGCGCGAAAACGCCCTAAAAATGGGCGATGTTATTTGCAATGGCCTGCGAGCCGCATTAAATGGACTTGCTGGCGTGGTAGTGATTCGTAACGCAGGCTTAATGATAGGCGTTGAGCTAGATAGGCCGTGCGGAGATTTGGTGAAAATGGCGCTGGCGGATAAGTTGCTGATTAACGTTACCGCCGAAAAAGTGGTGCGCTTATTGCCACCATTGGTCATTAACGAGGCAGAAGCCAAAGAATTAGTGATGCGTTTAGCGGCTTTAATCAAGCAGTTTTTAACTGCGCCAATGGTCATTAACGCAGATACAAAACACCATGCTAAAGACCTAGAAAAAGCCACATGGTAGCAATCAAACACTTTTTGCAGTTTAACGATTTAAGCACTGATGAGTTGAATCATATCTTCGCGCGCGCCGCGTGGATAAAAGGCCAGTTTAAAAGCTATAAACAATATTGGCCGCTGCAAGATAGAACGCTGGTGATGATTTTTGAAAAAGCCAGCACGCGTACAAGATTATCGTTTGAGGCTGGGATGCAGCAACTAGGCGGCTCGGCGATTTATTTGAACACGCAAGATTCGCAACTAGGCCGTGGCGAGCCAGTAGAAGACGCCGCGCAAGTCATTTCGCGCATGTCAGACTTGGTGATGATTCGCACTTTTGAGCAGGATATTATCGAGCGCTTCGCCGCAAATTCGCGCGTGCCAGTGATAAATGGCCTCACCAACGAATATCATCCATGCCAAATTTTGGCGGATATTTTTACCTATATTGAGCATCGTGGGCCGATTAAAGGCAAAACCGTGGCATGGATAGGCGATAG
>JANOWA010000130.1:0-5063 GCA_031417675.1 Methylotenera sp. | reverse complement strand
CGCAAATGAAGCAAAATATACCCGGTTTTTACGGTTTTGGATCCGCAATCAGCGCGCTGGAACAACAAGGTAAAATGCCTGAAATCAAGCGAGGTAATCCATCACTTCGCGCAATTTTTCGGCAAAACGTTCAGGGTAAAATAAATCGTAAACACGCAACGCACGGCGTGCGACTTTATCTTCGTAGGTTGGGCCAATGCCTTTACCAGTAGTGCCGATTTTTTTATCCGCGCTGCGTTTGGCTTCACGTGCCACATCTACCGCCACGTGATGGCTTAGAATCAGCGGGCAACCCGGGCTCACTTTTAGGCGATTTTTTACTTCCAAACCATCTTTTTCAAGTGCAGCAATTTCGCCCAATAAATGACCAGCGTCTAACACAACGCCATTGCCAATGTAGCAATTAATGCCGCTACGCACAATGCCAGAAGGCACAAGATTAAGCTTATACACGCGTTGCGCCGCGCCCTGCCCCACAACCAGTGTGTGGCCAGCGTTGTGGCCACCCTGAAAGCGCACCACGCCTTGCGCATGGTCGGTCAGCCAGTCGACGATTTTGCCTTTGCCTTCATCGCCCCATTGCGTGCCGATAACGACTACATTTTTTGCTGCAACATTTTTTGCCATAAGTAATTGCTTTTAAATGATTATTTTATAGTGTTTCTATCAGCCATCTGCCATCGCGCAGCACCAATTGGCTATCGCAGTTAAGCTCTTTGGCCTTGCTTTCGGTATTCGGCAGCGCCTGAATCACCACCAAACCTTCTGTGCGTAAAGCTTCAATCTCGGTTAGCAAGCCTCTATCATTGCCTGCTGGTGCTAAAATAGCTTTGGGCAAGCTCGCTGGCGCGAGCGCCGTTACCACGCCGCGCAAATCTAAGCTAAAGCCCGTTGCTGGCCGCGCACGGCCAAATGCCACGCCGACTTCGTCATAACGTCCGCCCAGCGCCAATGGCCCTGCGTAGCCTTGCGCGTAGGCCGCAAACACAATGCCGCTATGATAATGATAGCCGCGCAGCTCGCTTAAATCGAAGCCGACTTGTACGTTTAAATCGCTCAAGTTTGTCGCAACCGCGCGCAAATCAGCTAATGCCTTAGCAATTGCAGGCAATTTTGGCAGCGCGCTTTCGGCTTTATCCAACATCGTCAAGCCGCCGTTTAAATCGGTTAGCGCCATCAAAGCTTGTTGCATTGCCGCATTTAATCCACGTGCAAGTTCCGCCACTGCCGATTTATCTTTGCTTTGCAGCGCCGCATATAAAGCTTGTTCTAAAGCGGGTTGAATATTGGCTGATTGAATCAAGCTTTCAAAAATCGCGACGTGGCTAAAATCAATGTGTAAGTCACTTAAGCCCATGAGTTGCAAGGCTTTTATCATTAAGCGTTGGATTTCAATATCGGCTTCAATCCCCGCGTGACCAAACAACTCCGCACCCAATTGCAGCGGCTCGCGCGTGCGCGCAAGGCCGTCTGGCTTGGTGCGTAGCACGGTGCCTGCGTAACACAGGCGGCTAACGCCTTGCTGATTGAGCATGTGCGCATCAATACGAGCGGCTTGCGGCGTAGTATCAGCACGCACGCCCATGAGTCGGCCTGTGAGCTGATCGACCACTTTAAACGTAGCCAAATCAAGGTCGTGACCTGTGCCAGTAATCAGCGATTCCAAATATTCTAACATCGGCGGAATCACATATTGATAGCCGTGTACTTTGAATAAATCCAATAATTCGCGACGCAAAAATTCGATGCGCGCGGCTTCCGCGGGCAGCACGTCTTCTATAAATTCGGGGAGTAACCAGTTACGCATAGCCATTATTATACTTGAGTTTAGTGCAAAAACGGCTGACTGGCTTGCGTGAAAAATTACCTGCTGAGCAACATTAGCAACAAACCGCCAGCCACCGACATGAGGCCGATAAACCGCAGTTGGCCATCTTTGAGTGCAATCATGCGTTTAAAGGTTTCGCGCCAAGCCTGCGGCGCAACCAATGGCAACAAGCCTTCGAACACCAGCATTAAGCCGATTGCGAGTAAAATGGTGGCGTTCAACTTACGCAGCTCAAACGACTATTTTTTACCACCGCTAGCGCCGCGCATATATTTAAAGAAATCAGAATTCGGGTCTAGCACCATCACGTCTGATTTACTTTTAAAGCTATTTTTGTACGCTTCTTGACTGCGATAAAACGCGTAAAACTCAGGGTTTTTACCATAGGCCGCAGAGTAAGTCTCGGCCGCATTAGCATCGCCGTCACCTTTTACTTTTTGCGCGTCGCGAAACGCTTCGGCGATAATGACTTCGCGCTGTTTATCGGCATCGGCACGAATTTTTTCTGACGCAGCAGAGCCTTCAGAACGCAGTTGGTTTGCAATGCGTTTACGTTCTGAAATCATGCGATCGTAAACCGATTTAGAAATTTCTTCTGAATAATCAACACGTTTTAGGCGCACATCGACCACTTGAATACCAATTTGCCGCGCTTCTTTATCGGCCTTAATACGCAAGTTGCTCATAATCGCATCGCGCTCACCCGCAATTACATCATGCACGGTACGCTTGCCAAATTCGGCACGAAAGCCTGCGTTGACGACTTTTGAGAGCCTATCTTCAGCTGCGGCTTCGCCGCCTTCTTTTATTGAAACATAATATTTCGCTGGGTCGATAATGCGCCATTTTACAAACGAATCGACCATCATGTACTTGTTTTCGCTGGTATTAAACTTGGCTGGTGCTTCCCAATCCAGCGTAACAATGCGCTTATCAAAATATTTTACGTCTTCAATAAGTGGCGTTTTAAAGTATAAACCAGGCTCTTTTTTGACTGAAACTATCTCGCCCAGCCTAAACACCAGCGCATACTCACGCTGATCAACCGTAAAAACAGACAGGCTGAGTAGTACTAGCAGCGCTACCAAACCAACTAATATTAATCCTATATTTTTCATGTTGTTCTCTTGCGCTAATTAGCGATTCTCTCTATCACGGCTGCGCAGCATATCACGCGCTGTTTCGGCATCTGGTTCAGACTCTTTGCTACTAGCATTCGAAGCCGCACCGCTGCTGGTATTTGACGTAGCAGTAGCGTTAGTGGTTGCCATCAATTTATCCAATGGTAAATACAACAAGCTACCGCCTTTTTGGTCAACAATGACTTTACTGGTGCTGCTTAAAATCTGCTCTTGCGCATCTAAATACAAGCGCTCGCGCGTCACTTCGGGTGCTTTAATGTATTGCGCTAAAATTTGTTCAAAGCGGCTGGCGTTACCTTTTGATTCATTCTCTACTTTTAATTTGTAACCCGCCGCCTCTGCACTTAAACGTGAAGCGTTACCACGCGCTTTAGGAATCACATCGTTGGCGTGGGCTTGGCCTTCGTTAATTTGGCGTTGATAGTCTTGATTAGCGCGGTTTACATCCTCAAATGCTTGTTGTACTTGCTCGGGTGGTTGTGCACTTTGTAGCGAAACGCTGGTAATTGTCACGCCTGCTTTGTAGCTATCTAAAATGGCTTGCATGCGTTCTGATGTATCGGCCAAACCTTTTTGCAGCAAATCATCCAGCTTGCTTTTACCGACCACTTCACGAATCGCGGTTTCAGCGGCTGACATCACTGCGTCATCGGTTGAGCGATTATTAAAAAGGTAGTCTTTTGCATTTTTAAGCTTATATTGCACAGCAAACTGTAAATCAATGATGTTTTCATCTTCGGTTAACATCAATGCTTCTTTTGGTTGCTTGGTTTTGCCACCAGTACCTTCGCCATTGGTGCGGTAGCCCACTTCTAGGCGACGTACTTGCTCCATATTGACTACATTGACCGATTCAATCGGGAATGGCCAGTGCCAGCGGGGCCCAGGCTCCGTGGTGGTGGTGTATTTACCAAATGTTTGCACGACGCCAAGTGAGCCTTGGTCAACAATATAAAAACCTGTTGCCAGCCAGATCGCAGCGATTAAAGCCAAAATGGGGATAATTGGCAAATCAAAGCCCATACCACTATTAGTACGGTTGCCGCCATTATTGCTGCCGCCGTTGCCGTTATTTTTTTTGCCAAACAAGCCGTTGATTTTATTGCTTAAATCACGCAGCACCTGGTCTAAATCGGGCGGGCCTTCATTGTTTTTTTGACCCAAAGCTGGGAATCTCAATTTTAGAAACTTCATCATTCTAAAAACTCCATTATGCGTACGCACTTTCTTCTGTGCTTAGTTTTTTTAACCATTGTTGATGTTCTGTTAAAGCAAGCTTAATCAACTCAATGCCTGCGCCCGTCTTGGCAGACAGGCGTATTTGAATAATTCTACCATATTCGTCGCGCTGCAAACCTGCGGCAGAATCAGCCGTTAAGCCGTCCAGCCGATCAATTTGGTTAAGCACCACAATTTGCGGTACATTTGCCGCGCCAATTTCACTTAACACTTTATTCACTTGTGCGGTTTGCGCGTCGCGATTGGTGCTAACCACATCCACGATGTGCAACAATAAATCGGCTTGCGCTGCTTCTTCTAATGTTGCGCCAAACGCTTCTATTAACGTGGTTGGTAAGTGCTTAATAAAACCAACCGTGTCGGAAACCACCACTTCAGAGCGGCCTAAATACTGGCCATTTTCATCGTAATCTGATTGATTATCGCCCAAATACATTTTGCGCGAGGTGGTATCTAGCGTGGCAAATAATTGATCGGCCGCATACACACCCGATTGCGTTAAGCGATTAAACAAGGTCGATTTGCCAGCGTTGGTGTAGCCAACTAATGACACTGTCATGGTGTTGGAGCGTTTTCGCGATTTGCGCTGCATGCTGCGCTGTTGCTTGAGTTTAGCTAGTTTTTCACGTAATTGTTTTACCCGAACACCAATCATGCGCTTATCCAGCTCTAATTGCTTTTCGCCTGGGCCGCCGCGCACACCAATACCACCTTTTTGCCGCTCTAAATGCGTCCAACCACGCACTAAGCGCGTGGATAAATGCTCTTGCTGCGCCAACTCTACTTGCAGTTTACCCTCATGGCTTTTTGCGCGTTGCGCAAAAATATCTAAAATTAAACTTGTTCTATCCAAC
>JANOWA010000129.1:0-5580 GCA_031417675.1 Methylotenera sp. | reverse complement strand
TACCTATATTGTATTTGAAGAGGTGAAAATGGAAGATAGGGCGATAGGCGGTAATTTGCTGGGCTAGTTATTGCTGATTAATTAGCTAGTTTTGTTAGATATTAGCGACGTGAATACGATAGCAAGCAGCAAAAAAGCTGCGATTGGCCAAGCAAGCGTGAGTATTGAAGTGTCGTTTAAGCCTTTGAGCAAAGCACCGCGGACTACACGCAAAAAGTGCGTTAATGGTAACGCCTCGCCAATGTGCTGCGCCCATAGCGGCATGCCATAAAATGGAAACATAAATCCAGACAACAGCATAGAGGGCAAATAAAAAAAGATGCTCAGCTGCATGGCCTGCATTTGATTGCTAACAATGAGCGAGACTAAAAAACCGAATGCCAAGTTCGAGGCAATAAATAGCAGCACAGTCATCACTAAGCTAATCGAAAAGCCGTGTAATGGCAGCGCCAACAACCAAGTACAAGCAAACAGCAGCAATATAAACAGTAAACATCCCAGTATAAAATAAGGGGTCATTTTTCCTAAAATAATGGCTATGCGCGGAATAGGCAGCAGATATAGCGTTTCTAAGCTGCCGCGTTCACGCTCGCGCACCATCGATAATGCGCCCAACAGCACCAAAGTGAGCGTCAGCACTACACCCAAAAGCCCCAATACAATATAGCGACGCGAGCTTCCTTCTGGGTTGTAGCGCGATTCTATCGTAATGGCAATGGGCAGATTCGTTTTGCTTCGATTGGCATTTGCAGTTGTGTTTGCGCTTGCAAATTGCGCCTGCGCTGCTTGCGTTGCCACTATTGATGCAACTGGATCGGTACCATCTGCAATTAACTTTACTTGCGGTTGATCGCCTGCAATGGTTTGCAAAGCAAAATTTGGTGGAAGCGCTAAAATAAATTGCACTTTACTTTCTGCCAATAAGCGTTCTGCCTCGGCAGGCTGGTTGGTGCGCGTGACCACAAGAAAATAATCAATTTTTTCAAGTTCGTTGACAGCGCGGTTAACGAAATTATCACGCTCATAAGCCAGTAAAGCGGTGGGTAAATGTTTTGGGTGCAAATCAATGGCAAACCCAAATAAAATAATTTGAATCACTGGCACGCTAATCAACAAGGCAAGCGTGAGGCGATCGCGCACAATATGCAATAACTCTTTGGTGGCAACTGCAAAAAATCCGCTATAAAAATTTCGCATACTGGCTTTCACTCGCATGTAAACTATTTTTTTGCCAATCAGATGCAAGCCAGTCGAGCGCGTCATTTAAGTTAGGCTCAGCGGCGCATACATCAATACAATATTCGCTAGCCCAAGCAATAAAAGCGGGTGGCAGCGCATGGTTATTGCGAATCAATCGGTAACCTTTTGCATCACGCTGGCAAATAGTGGACTTTATTTTAGGCGGTGCAAGTGTAGATACGATGTGCCATGCGTGCAAATTTAGCGAGGCGGCAAGCTGTGTGGGAATGTCTTGCGCTATTAACTTGCCTGCATCTAAATAACCAATGCGGTCGCACCGCGCGGCCTCGTCAACATGATGCGTAGTGACGAGTATTGCAACGCCATCGTCCGATAAGTTGCGTAATTGCTGCCACATGGCGGCGCGCGCTTGCGGATCTAGCCCTGCGGTAGGCTCGTCTAATAGCAAAAAACGCGGGGCGGGCAGCAAAGCGGCTGCGAGTGCAACGCGTTGCCGCCAACCGCCCGATAAATGCCCCACTTGTTGGTGTGCGCGTGGCATCAAACCATTGGTTTGCAGCACATTTTCGGCGACTATGTTTGCTTGCTTAAGCCCATGTGCGCGTGCAAAAAAACGGATATTTTCAAGTACCGTTAAATCGTCGTATAAACCACCACGCTGCGGCATATAGCCAATGGGTTTAAGCGGCTGCTGCGGCAGTGCTTGCTTTGATGAGTCGGCTTGCACATGCACTTCGCCAATATCAGGCTTAAGCAAACCACAAATAATGCGCACGGCCGTGGTTTTTCCTGCACCATTAGCACCAAGCAGGCCATAAATCTCGCCAGAATTAACCGTTAAACTTAAGCCAGTTAAGGCTTTAATTGACCCAAATGATTTGTGACAATTCTCTAGTTTAATCATTAATAATCAATTACTTAACATTAAGCATGCGTGTAAACAAAGCCGCCATACATATATTGTGAGGCCTCAGCGCCTAACACCAGCACTTTATCATTAGCATGCAAAAGCCCACTACGGCGCAGCGTATCGAGTGCAACCCAAATAGCGGCGCTGCCAAGGTTGCCTACTTGCCTTGCATTGCCATAAAACAGGGCTGGTGATAAATCATATTCACGCGCAATCCAATCGCCAATATGCCCATTGGCTTGGTGCGGTAAAATATAGGCTAAATCCTGAATATTGACGCCTGCTTGTTTTGCCGCAGAAAATCCAGCATGAAAAAGCGCAGCGCCATTACTGCGTACCGATTCAAAATCGTGTTGAAACTGCGCGGTTTGGCTACCCGCGGTAATGGATGGAAAATCAGAACCACCATCTGCCAAACAAAACCCAGATTGGCTAGTGGCCAAATGTCCAAAAAATGCGCATTCAATCGTTGCGCTTTTACTAGCAGCACCTTTAGTTTCATCGTCTGGCGCAATAATAATGGCGCCTGCGCCGTCACCCATTTGCATCAAATTTACCCATTGGTCTGGCGAACTTGGCAATAATACGGGATCTAAAAAAACCGAACCAAGCTCGCTACCCACAATGCCAATTGGCTTTGCGTTCGCGTCACTCAGTAAGCTAAACGCAATTTGCAGCGCATTTGCAAAGCCTGTGCACGCTTGCCGCAACTCCATATAAGGCGCCGTGTGGCACAGTTGCATGGCCACTTCGGCGATATTAGGTGGCAATAATCGTGCGGGTGTTGTGGTGTGGCCAATTAAATATTGCAAATTTGTTTCCGCCAGCGACGCATCTTTAAATGCTTGTCGCAGTGCCAACGTACATAAATCTGGATTACGTTCGCCACATTGTGGTGCTTCAAGGCGCTCAAGCCAATCGCGCGCATGATGGCGATAGTCGATGCCAATTAAGCGGGCAATGGCTTTGCCACGGCGTGTTGATATGCCAAAATTCTGAGAAATGCGCGTGAGTAAATCGTGGTTGCTGATTGCAGGCCCTGGCAAGCATTGCCCCGTGCCTAAAACGCGTAATCGGCCTGAGGTGATTCTTGCGCTCATGCGTGTGCTATTGACGGTGTTGGCAAAGCATGACTTAAGCGTGCAAAACGTGCCAAAAGTGCATTAAAATCAACGCCTAACACAGCAAAAGACTCTGCCTCTGGCGCAAGCAAAGCCGCAAAATTTTGTAGTACTAAGCCACGCTCATCACGCTCAACCGATGCTGCAAGCCCCAGCGCCTTGGCGCAGCGGCGACTAATACGCACATGACGGCCTTCGTCACGACGAATACGCTGAAAAACGGTATGTATATTAATCCAATGCGTAATTGGCCTATCGCGATGGCAAACCTCTGCCAAAATCTGACATAAACCAGCATCAATTGCCGCAATACGCACCAAATGTAGCGCTAAATCTGCACTGGCAAGTCCCCGTAAAAAACGCGCTGCATGCCGTGCAGAACTACGACGGCGCGGCGCAGGTAGCGTTTGGCGCAAGGCATCAAGCAACTGCCCATGGCAACGCTCATCGTCTGCAATACTCATTAATTGTGCCTCAAACGTATGTTTTTGTGACGCGGGTAACTGTTTGGCCAACTGATCAAAAGCAAGTTCGGCTGATTCTTCGCCGCACAGTAATATTGGCAATAAATTAGCAATTGCTTGCGCAATTGCTGGTGGCAAACCTGATGGTTTAACGGCATGGTGCTGATTGCGCGCGTTAAAACACAAGCGAGCAATAGAGGCACGCGCCACTTGCTTCGCGTTTGCGCAATCAATGTTTTTAGCAGCACTTTCTATTAATGCGTCCATTACAGTTATTGGTTGCTGATTAATTTTTGTACTTGCGGCCAGTTTTTATCTGCCGCATGAATATTGTCTGGGATATTGGTTTTCCAAATTTGATTCGCAATGATGTTTGTATTTAAATACAGTTTATTGTCGACAATATTCCATCTTGTAGGGTCGCCAGACGCCACGCCGCCATGCGCGGTGGCTAGCGCGCAATGCCCACCATATTGCGGTGCATAGGCTTGCGGCTTTGCGATGAATAAATCACGATGCTCGGCGTTACTAAATAACCAAGTAGCCCCTGCATAATTGGTGCTAAAGACTTTGTCGCCTTTCACTGGCCTAGCATCGGTAAAATAGGCAACGGCGTCATAGCCATCAAGCGCTGACCCACTATCTGCGCCATTTATCAGGCTGGCGGCCGATGCCGTGCCAAACCAAACTGTTAACAATAATAAATTAGATAAATTGCATAATTGCTGTGTAATGCGCATGGCTGGTCATTCCTTTGCAAAAAGAGGTACAGGTAAATAATTGCTCTATGTTTGGTCGAATTTAACGATTGTTCCTTACAAATAATTTTGCCCATACACATGGGAATGCTTTATTTTTTAGAAAAAATTAGCTACTTAGCGTTTGTTAAGAAACTTGGGAATTGGCTAGGAAAATTGGGGATTGAGTAGGGAAATTGATTAAAATAAAAAAGGCTCCAATCGGAGCCTTTTTAATCGCTAAAATTTATGCCGCTTTAAGCATGGTTGATACGCGTCTGCGTCCCAAAAGCAACGGGATAAAGCCAATTAACAAGCCACCAATGCCAATAATCAGGGTAATATTATCAAAGGTAGGGATACTGTAAATGGCAATAAATATCATAAATAGACCGCCAAGTGCTGGCCAAATGACGTGTGAAAGTGCAGACTTTAGGTCGCCGCTTAACATGTTGCGGTAATGCCAAGCGCATGCTAAACCTGCCAAACTCATGTAAAAACAGATTTGAAAGCCAATAGCGAGTACCGAGCTATCTAAAATGGCTTTAACCGATGGCATGTAAGATGAGCTGAACAATAAAAATACGCTTAAACCCCAAATCACCAGCGTGGCCACAAACGGTGTTTGCCATTCTGGGTGAATTTTGGCGTAGCGTGGGTGTAGTGAGTTGTCGCGCGCCATGGCAAACATGCTGCGGCTAAACTGTAAAATTTGCGTTTCTATGGTGCCAATGGTGCTTAAAATGGTCGAAATCACCGCTAAATAGCTCCAAGGTTTGGGGAATAATTTATCGGCAATTGCGTATAAAACATTGGTATTGGCTTTGGCAATTTCGTCGTCATTCAGCACAATTAACACCACAATCATCATGATAATAAAGAAAATAATTAAATTAACCATTGCCCAAAATGCGCCTTGGCTGGCGGGTTGCGGCGTGCCATCTTTGGTTTCTTCGCCCAAATTCATGGTGACATCCCAGCCCCACTAAAAAAAGATGGCGGTAAGCGCGCCAGTAGCAAAGGTTGTAGGTGTGAAGGAAAACGGTGACACCCAATCCCAAGAAGGGGCGTGCATCGGCTTGCCGCCATACTGCACAAATGCAGCGATAATTAAGGCAAATAAAATAGCCGTTTCTACTACCGTTAAG
>JANOWA010000128.1:0-2593 GCA_031417675.1 Methylotenera sp. | reverse complement strand
AACGTGGGCGGTGTTAATGGTAATGCCGCGTGCTTTTTCTTCTGGTGCCGCGTCAATTTGGTCGTAAGCTTTGGCTTCGCCACCGAATTTTTTAGACAGAATGGTTGTAATCGCTGCCGTTAATGTGGTCTTACCATGATCGACGTGGCCAATCGTGCCTACGTTAACGTGCGGTTTGGTCCGTTCGAATTTGCCTTTTGCCATTTTAGTTTTCCTTTAAATTGCTCAATAGTTATGTTTAAAAGTAATTACTTCTTATTCATGATGGCTTCCGCCACGTTTCTTGGTGCTTCAATATAATGCTTAAATTCCATGCTGTAGCTTGCGCGACCTTGTGACAATGAACGCACAGTCGTTGAGTAGCCAAACATTTCAGCTAGCGGTACTTCTGCACGAATCACTTTACCAGTCGCGTTATCTTCCATGCCTTGAATCATGCCGCGACGTGATGACAAATCACCCATAATATCGCCCATGTAATCTTCTGGCGTTTCAATTTCTACCGCCATCATCGGCTCTAGCAAAATAGGGTCTGCTTTACGCATACCATCTTTAAAGCCAATAGAGGCGGCCATTTTAAAGGCGTTTTCGTTCGAGTCAACGTCATGGTATGAACCATCAAACAAGGTGACTTTTACGTCAACCACTGGGAAACCAGCCAAAATACCTGCTGGAATGGTTTCGCGCAAACCTTTTTCAACTGCTGGAATAAACTCGCGTGGCACTGTACCGCCTTTAATCGCGTCAATAAATTCAAAACCTTTACCTGGCTCGTTTGGCTCCATAATTAGCCATACGTGACCATACTGACCTTTACCGCCCGATTGTTTAACGAATTTGCCTTCGACTTCGACTTTCTTTTTAATCGCTTCGCGGTAAGCCACTTGTGGCGCGCCTACGTTGGCTTCAACACCAAACTCGCGCTTCATACGATCAACCAAAATTTCAAGGTGCAGCTCGCCCATACCAGAAATAATGGTTTGGTTGGTTTCTTCATCGGTTTTCACGCGGAAAGACGGATCTTCTTGCGCTAAACGGTTTAAAGCAACGCCCATTTTTTCTTGGTCAACCTTGGTTTTTGGCTCTACCGCTACGTGAATTACTGGCTCTGGAAATATCATGCGCTCTAAAATGATTTCATCATTTAAGCTGCAAAGTGTGTCGCCAGTCGTCGCATCTTTCAAGCCAATGGCAGCAGCAATATCGCCTGCACGCACCTCTTCAAGCGGCTCGCGCGCATTAGCATGCATTTGCACAATACGGCCGATACGCTCTTTTTTGCCTTTGATTGGGTTGTAAACGGTGTCGCCAGCTTTAATCACACCAGAGTAAACACGGAAGAATATCAGCTGACCAACAAACGGGTCGGTCATAATTTTGAACGCTAAGGCGGAGAATTTTTCATCATCAGCAGCGCGTAAATAAATTGTGTTGCCATCTTCATCTTCGGCTTTAGTCGGTGGAATGTCGGTTGGTGCTGGCATTAACTCAACCACTTTATCCAACATAGCTTGCACACCTTTATTTTTAAAGGCAGAACCACATACCATTGGCACGATTTCAAAGGCAATGGTACGCATACGCAAGCCTTTCATGATGTCAGCCTCTGACAAATCGCCTTCTTCAAGGTATTTGTTCATCAGCTCTTCATTGGCTTCAGCCGCGGCCTCAACCATATTTTCACGCCATTTATCGCATTCAGCTTTTAAATCGGCAGGAATTTCACGGTAATCAAATTTCATGCCTTGAGATGCGTCATCCCAATAAATGGCTTTCATTTTGATTAAATCGACAACGCCTTCAAATTTCTCTTCCGCGCCAATTGGCACTTGCAGAGGAATTGGATTGGCTTTTAGACGTGCACGCATTTGATCGTACACTTTGAAGAAGTTAGCACCAGCGCGGTCCATCTTGTTGACGAACGCTAAACGCGGCACTTTGTATTTGTTGGCTTGACGCCATACGGTTTCAGATTGTGGCTGTACACCGCCCACCGCACAATACACCATGCAGGCACCATCAAGCACACGCATAGAGCGCTCTACTTCAATGGTAAAGTCAACGTGGCCAGGGGTATCAATAATATTAATACGGTGCTGATCGAACTGACCTGCCATACCTTTCCAAAAACAGGTAGTAGCTGCAGAAGTAATTGTGATGCCCCGCTCTTGCTCTTGTTCCATCCAGTCCATCGTGGCTGCGCCATTATGCACTTCACCAATTTTATGGTTTACGCCTGTGTAGAACAAAATACGTTCTGTTGTCGTTGTCTTACCAGCGTCAATATGCGCAGAAATACCGATATTACGGTAGCGTTCAATAGGGGTTATACGAGCCACGATGCTTTACCTTTGCTTGTCAATTCAATCTTAAATTCTTAAAGAGCGATGCTTCTTAAAACTACTGCATTAACACATTTTTAGAAACGGAAATGTGAAAACGCTTTGTTCGCTTCTGCCATACGGTGCACTTCTTCACGTTTTTTCATGGCTGAACCGCGGCCTTCCGAAGCTTCAGCCAATTCTGCTGCTAAACGTAAGCCCATTGATTTTTCGCCACGCTTACGCGCTGCATCGCGCAACCAACGCATTGC
>JANOWA010000127.1:0-2665 GCA_031417675.1 Methylotenera sp. | reverse complement strand
GCAAGCAAACCGTGTGATTGGTTTGCAAAACCACAACAACACTTTATTTGTTGCGATTTCTGATCCAACCAACTTGCATGCACTTGATAGCGTGCAATTTCAAATGGGCATGACGCTATCGCCAGTGGTGGTGGAGGACGACAAACTTGGCCGGTGGATTGATAAAATAGCCGAGTCTAAAGATACGTCCATGTCTTCGATGGATATGGACGGTGATTTTGATTTGGATATTGGCGCAGGCGAGGCAGAGGCTGAAGCCGATAACACGCAAGAAGTGGACGATGCGCCAGTTGTAAAATTTTTAAATAAAATGCTGCTAGATGCCATCAATATGGGTGCATCTGACTTGCATTTTGAGCCGTATGAAAAGTTTTACCGCATTCGCTACCGGGTTGACGGCATATTAAGAGAGATTGCGCAGCCGCCATTAGCCATTAAAGATAAGCTTGCCTCGCGCATTAAGGTTATTTCCAGCTTAGATATTTCTGAAAAGCGTATTCCGCAAGATGGCCGCATGAAACTGGTGCTATCTAAATCGCGCACCATTGATTTCCGCGTCAGTACCTTGCCGCTGATTCATGGCGAAAAAATTGTGATGCGTATTTTGGACCCGACTAGCGCCACGCTTGGCATTGAAGCGCTTGGTTATGAGCCACTGCAAAAAGAACGTTTATTGAGTGCGGTTAGCCGTCCTTATGGCTTGGTGTTGGTGACCGGGCCTACTGGTTCAGGTAAAACGGTTTCACTTTACACTTGCTTAAATATTTTAAATAACGCTAGTGTCAACATCGCCACGGCGGAAGACCCGTGTGAGATTCCGCTGGCAGGCATTAATCAGGTTAACGTGAACGACAAGCAAGGCCTTACCTTTGCTGTCGCGTTAAAGTCGTTTTTGCGGCAAGATCCTGACATTATTATGATTGGTGAGATTCGCGACCTTGAAACTGCCGATATGGCGATTAAAGCCGCTTCTACGGGTCACATGGTGCTATCAACCTTGCACACCAACGATGCGCCTTCTACGCTAACGCGCTTACTAAATATGGGCGTTGCGCCATTTAATATTGCATCTGCCGTTTCGTTAATCACTGCACAGCGCTTGGCGCGACGGCTTTGCAAAAGCTGCAAAGTGCCAATTGATGCGCCAAAAGAGGCCTTGCTAGCCGTTGGCTTTATTGAAGAAGATTTTAACGAAAAATGGCAACTGTACGGCCCCAAAGAAGGTGGCTGCGAGATGTGTAATGCCGGCTATAAAGGCCGAGTCGGTATCTACCAAGTAATGCCAGTAACCGATGCCATTTCGCGCATTATTATGGCGCAAGGCAATGCCATTGATATTGCCGATCAAGCCCGCGCTGAGGGCGTGAATGATTTACGCCGCTCTGGTATATTAAAAGTGATGCAAGGCTTAACCTCGGTGGCTGAGGTCGAATCTTGCACTAATGAGTAAGTCAAGCGAATAAAATGGTCTTAACGTTTGCACATTTAATTAAGGATGCATGATGGCAGCAAGTGCTAATAAGCAAATCACCTATGTTTGGGAAGGTAAAGACAAAAAAGGTAAAGTTATTAAAGGCGAAATGCGCGCCGCTGGCGACTCTTTCGTCAGTGCTACGTTACGACGCCAAGGCATTACTGTTACCAAAGTTAAAAAACAAAGTAGCTTTGCAAAAAAAGGCAAAGTTACCGATAAAGACATCACACTTTTCACTCGTCAACTCGCCACGATGATGAAAGCGGGCGTGCCATTATTGCAAGCCTTTGATATTGTGGGTAAAGGCCATAACAACCCAGCCGTTGCTAAATTACTGGGCGATATTAAAGCCGATGTTGAAACGGGCAGCAGCCTAAGTGCGTCTTTCCGCAAGTATCCGTTGTATTTTGATCAGCTATTTTGTAACCTAGTAGGTGCGGGTGAGCAAGCAGGTATTTTAGATACCTTGCTTGATAGGCTAGCGACTTACAAAGAAAAAATCATGGCGATTAAAGGCAAAATTAAATCCGCCTTGTTTTACCCAATCTCCATTATTGTGGTGGCTTTTGTCATCACAGCCGTCATCATGATTTTTGTCATTCCTGCGTTTAAAGAGCTTTTTGAGGGTTTTGGCGCCGATTTACCCGCTCCCACATTAATCGTCATGGCGATTTCTAACATATTTGTGACTTGGTGGTGGGCTATATTTGGGTCCATTGGCTTTGGGCTTTGGTTTTTCTTTTATACATGGAAGCGCTCAGAGAAAATGCAATCGACGATGGATAGGCTTACGTTAAAGCTACCTATTATTGGCGCCATCATTCGCAAAGCCACTATTGCGCGTTTTGCCCGTACGCTTTCAACCATGTTTTCTGCAGGTGTGCCTTTGGTTGAAGCCTTAGATTCAGTTGCTGGCGCTTCTGGTAATCGAGTGTATTATGATGCCACCAAGCGCATTCAAAGTGAAATTAGCACAGGCACAAGTTTAACTGTTGCCATGCAAAATGCTGACGTTTTTCCTAATATGGTCTTGCAAATGACGGCGATTGGTGAGGAGTCTGGCGCGCTAGATTCAATGTTAAGCAAGGTGGCTGATTTTTATGAGGGTGAAGTGGATGACGCAGTTGATGCCATGTCGAGCTTAATGGAGCCCGTGATTATGGTGGTACTCGGCACGCTAATTGGTGGTTT
>JANOWA010000126.1:0-1920 GCA_031417675.1 Methylotenera sp. | reverse complement strand
AAAACCAGCTTTGTGGCCGATTTTGTCGGTACATCCAACGTCATTAATAGCGAATTAGCGCAACAAATTACAGGCAACAAGCAACCATTCTCCATTCGTCCAGAACATATTTTTTTTGATAATGGCAAAAAAGGAAGTAATACATTTGCTGTCAATGGCACTATCATTGATGTGCAATATCAAGGCGCTAATAGCAAAATCTCGCTAAACTTAGATCAGCAAACTATTTGTTTAGTACTTTCAAACACTGAATATAATGAAGCAGAATTACCGAAAGTCGGTAATCACTTGAATGTTTTCTGGCTTAAAAGCAACATGGTGATGCTCTAAATTAGCCTAAACCATCGTTATGCAACCCACCAATTCATCTTTCGCAACAAACTCAGCACCCAGTTCAATACCAAGATGGCTTAGCAATACTTTATATCGCAAAAATAACCTCTTTCTATTTCTGCTGCTAACCCCGCCGTTATTGTGGTTTGGCGTGGTTTATTTGGGCTCGTTGTTCGCACTGCTTTGGCAAAGCTTTTACACCTTTGATGACTTTAGCATGGCGGTAACAACTGACTTAACCTTAAATAATTATCGCGTTTTATTCGATAGTACCAATTTAGACATCATTTTACGCACGCTCAGCATGGCGACTGCCGTGACACTCGCTTGCGCGTGTATCGGCTTCCCCATCGCCTATTACATGACACGCTACGGCAGCGCCCGCGAAAAAGGTTTTTTCTACATCGCGGTGATGTTGCCGATGTGGGCGAGCTATATTGTAAAAACCTATGCATGGATAGTGATTTTATCGCAAGAAGGGATTTTATATTGGTGCATCAATCACTTAGGTTTGTCCTCCGCACTCAATCAAGTGTTGCAATTGCCAGCAATCGGTGGCAATACGCTAGCCACCTCAAATTTAGGCCGCTTAATCGTATTCACTTATATTTGGCTGCCATTTATGATTTTGCCGATTCAGGCCGCACTGGAGCGTGTACCCACCAACTTGCTACAAGCCTCTAGCGATTTGGGCGCAAGGCCAGCGCAAACCTTTCGCAAAGTGCTATTGCCCCTAGTATTTCCAGGGGTTGTGGCGGGTTCTATATTCACTTTTTCGCTCACGCTTGGCGACTACATTATTCCACAGCTAATAGGCCCTAGCGGCCTCTATATTGGGACGATGGTGTACACCATGCAAGGCTCTATCGGTAATATGCCGCTGGCCGCAGCGTTTACAGTAGTACCAATTGTGCTGATATTTATTTATTTGGCTTTAGCAAAACGCGCGGGGGCATTTGATGCTTTATAAAATAAAGCAGTCAGATAGAAAGTTGCACTCTGATAAATCCCCTATTTGGCTGAAAACCCTTGCCTATGGCGGACTGGTGTTTCTGCACTTCCCCATTATATTCATTTTAATTAACGCTTTTGTCGCGCACGATGGCAATAATACTTATTTTACGCTCAAATGGTTTAGCGCTGTATTTGCGCGTGATGACGTCATGTCGGCGATTGCACTCTCTCTAAAAGTGGCTACTGTGGCGACTTTTTTGGCGCTAATCATGGGTACGATGGCTGCAGCCGCGCTATACCGTCGCAACTTTTTTGGCAAAGAGGCGATTACCACCATGCTCATTTTACCCATCGCTCTACCTGGCATTATCACGGGTATCGCGCTACTTTCTGCCATGAATATGCTCAACATTGAGCCTGGTTTTTGGACGATTGTGGTGAGTCACGCTACGTTCTGCGTAGTGATGATTTACAACAATGTCGTCGCACGCTTTAGGCGCATGCCGCATAGCTTAGTAGAAGCGTCGATGGATTTAGGTGCAGATGGCTTTATGACATTTAGGCGCATTATTTTGCCGCAACTCGCCACTGCTTTACTGGCAGGTGGTTTATTGGCGTTTGCGCTATCGTTTG
>JANOWA010000125.1:0-12850 GCA_031417675.1 Methylotenera sp. | reverse complement strand
CCACAAAACCCGGCGGCGGCCGGTTGGCCCCTGCTCCTGCTGTAGGCCCCAGCGTGGCGGCAGTGCGTCCGTGGCTTTTGTCTGGCCCATCGCTTGTGCTCCCGTTCCACCAAAACAGTAGCCAATGGCCGCAAGCTTGTTTCCATCAACCTGCTTGAGTTCTTTTAAATTCTTCAGAGCCAAATTAAGTCGCGTGCGATATTTTTTTGCATCACCTTTGTATTCGCCGGCAAGTTTGGGTACACGGTTTTTTTTGCGGGCAGAGGATTATTATCTGGCCAAAGATGGCGTGGCTCACGATGGCGAAACCGCCAGTAGGCTTGGCTTAAAAGGCATTCCCGCTGCGGCCGAAGCCTTAAGTATTGCCAGCATTTTACGCATCGCGCACGAGACCAAAACGCGCATTCATTTATGCCGACTTTCGACTGCCGAAGGCGTTGACTTGGTGCGCCAAGCCAAAAAACAAGGCGTGCAAGTGACTGCTGACGTAAGTGCGCAACATTGCCATTTAACCGATATGGATATTGGCTATTTCAATGCCCACACAAATCTTAAGCCGCCACTGCGCTCTACGCGCGACAAAAACGCGTTATGCCTTGGGCTAAAAGATGGCACCATTGACGCCATTTGCAGTGACCACACGCCGGTAAACGATGATGCGAAATTATTACCCTTTGCCGAGGCCGAAGCAGGTGCGACTGGCTTAGAGCTGTTATTGCCGCTTGCACTTAAATGGGCAAGCGATAATAAAGCCAGCTTGTTTGACGCGATTGCAAAAATTACCAGCCAACCAGCCAGTATTTTGGCCATCGCTGCTGGCGATTTAAGCTTACATGCCGATGCCGACATTGCCATTTTTAATCCGCTAAGCGAGTGGAAAGTGAGTGCTGGCCTGCTTAAAAGCCAAGGTAAAAATACGCCATTTTTAGGGTTAGAAGTGATTGGAAAAGTACATTACACCTTGTTGCATGGTCAACTGACCTACGTTAAACCTTAGCCAAAAATGTTAATTTTTGTTATCAACCTACCTACAGCGCTGCATTGACACTTGACGTTTACCCAAAAGACGCCGATAGTTAGCCTTGTAATAACAAGCTTGTAATAAATAGTTAATGCTGTATGTGTTGTTTCATTGTTTATTTTATTGGTTGACATTAATATTGGGGAGTAAAAATGAGTTCACTATTAAGTACATTTTCATGCTGTTTTTGGTGGTTTTTGCTGGGTGCTTTGCTTGGTTGGTTACTACATCATTTATTAAGAGGTATGCTCAACACGCCGACTATACAACACGCTCACACACCGCCACCGCCCGCTGCTAGGGTTGCTGATGTGCCTGCTGCTGCGCCAGTTGTTAAAGCAGTAGAGCCAGCAAAACCTGCCGCACCTGCTGTTGCATCAATTGATTTGGCTGCTGCTAAAGCTGCTGGTTTTGCACTTAAAAATGCAAACGATCTAACAGTGGTAGAAGGCATTGGCCCAAAAATCAACGAGCTATTTAACAATGCAGGCGTTAAAACCTTTGCACAACTTGCGGCCGCTTCAGTGCCACAAATGCGTAAAATTTTAGATGATGGTGGTTCTCGCTTCCGCATTGCTAACCCAAGCACTTGGGCACAGCAAGGTGCATTAGCTGCGGCAAACAAATGGACTGAGCTCAAAAAATTGCAAGATGAGCTTTCTGGCGGTTTAAAAAAATAACTTGAAAGGTAAATGCGATGAATAACAATCTATCTGTGCATGAAAACCAATCAAGTTACGCGTTATGGACTTGGTTGATTGCGCTGCTACTCGCCATATTATTACTATGGATGCTATTTAGTGGGCGTGGTCCAACTGGTGCATGTTGCGGTGTGCCTGTTGCTGCTGCGCCAGCAGAAGTTGTAGCAACTGCTCCCATTGCGGCGGCCGAAAGTTTTGGCTTTAACGCAAACTGTAAAGAGTTTAGCAACACAGGCAACGCGACCGAATACGCTTGGGTGGCTAATGCAGACTCGTTAAAAACCATGCTATGCGGCGGCGAAGGTTTAACCGCAGCGGGTGATGGCAAAAATGTTGTATTAACGGGTGTAGTGGATTCTGAAGCCACTAAAACCAAAATGGGCGAAGATGCAAAAGCTTATTTTGGTGATGGCGTAACGATTGATAACCAAATCACCGTAAAAGCGGCTGAACCAGTGGCAATGGCAGCGCCGCCAGCGGCTAAACTGTATTTTGCGACGGCTAAAACGAATCAACCTGCAGATAGCGCAACTGAACTTGCGCCGATTGTAGCGTGGTTAGAAGCCAATCCAAGTGCAAAAGCCGTCATTTCTGGGTTTCACGATGCTAGAGGCAGCCAAGCGCGCAATGAGCAGCTAGCCAAAGGCCGTTCGCAATCAACCTATGACGCACTGGTTGCAGCGGGTATTGATGCAGCTAGAATCGAGCAACGCAAACCTGCCGATATCAATGGTGGTAGCGATTTAGATGAAGCAAGACGTGTAGAAGTATCAGTAGAATAAATTAGCTTTGTTAAAAAGCCGATGCTTGCATCGGCTTTTTTATTGCGCAATTTATTACGTATTAAACCATACCAAAATGGTGCTAAACCATACCCAAATGATCTAGTCCAGCAGACAAATCTTTATCATGCGCGCCCTTGCCGTGCAATTTCACTTTCAGGCGCAAATCGTTTACTGAGTCCGCATTGCGCAAAGCATCTTCGTAACTAATTGCGCCAGATTCATGCAAATCAAATAAGGCTTGGTCAAACGTTTGCATACCTAATTCTCTTGAGCGTCCGATGATTTCTTTAATCTCATGCACATCACCTTTAAAAATCAAATCAGAAATCAGCGGCGAATTAATCATAATTTCAATTGCTGCCGCGCGGCCAATACCGTCTGATTTAGGAATCAAGCGCTGTGAAACAAACGCTTTCACGTTAAGTGATAAATCCATCAATAGCTGATGACGACGCTCTTCGGGGAAAAAGTTAATAATACGATCTAGCGCTTGATTGGTGCTGTTAGCATGCAAAGTGGCCATGCATAAATGGCCAGTTTCCGCAAAAGCAATCGCGTAATCCATGGTTTCACGATCGCGAATTTCGCCAATCAAAATCACGTCAGGCGCTTGGCGCAGCGTGTTTTTAAGGGCAATATGCCAGTTATCCGTATCTACGCCAATTTCGCGTTGGGTAATAATACAATTGTGATGTTCGTGCACAAATTCGACGGGGTCTTCGATGGTAATAATATGCCCAAAACTATTTTCGTTGCGGTAGCCCACCATCGCCGCCAGCGACGTCGATTTACCAGAGCCTGTGCCACCCACAAAAATCACCAAGCCGCGTTTGGTCATGGCAATATCTTTTAACACATCGGGCAAGCCTAACTCTTCAAGCTTGGGAATTTTAGTAGTGATGGTACGAAATACCAAACCCACCGAGCCGCGCTGCACAAACGCATTCACCCGAAAACGCGCTACGCCAGGTATGCCGATGGCAAAATTACATTCATTGCTGCCATCAAACTCAGCGGTTTGCTTATCGTTCATTATCGAACGCGCTATTTCGCGCGCTTGTTGCGGCGACAGCACCTGCTGACTAATTGGCGTCATTTTGCCATCAATTTTCATGGCAGGCGGAAAGCCAGCCGTAATGAACATATCGGATGCTTTTTTGCCGAGCATTAAGCGCAACAAATCAAACACAAATTTTTCGGCCTGACCTTTTTCCATCATATGCTCCCGTTTCTACTAGCCGACAATCGAATCTTTATTCGCTGCTTTACCACGCGCCTCGTTGGCCGAAATCACATTACGGCGCACCAAATCTTGCAAGTTTTGATCCAGCGTTTGCATACCAATATTTTGCCCAGTTTGAATGGCAGAATACATTTGCGCCACTTTATTTTCGCGAATCAAGTTACGAATCGCCGGTGTGCCTATCATAATCTCATGTGCAGCCACGCGGCCTTGTTCGTCTTTAGTTTTACACAAGGTTTGCGAAATAACCGCACGTAGCGATTCTGATAACATCGAGCGCACCATTTCTTTTTCAGCGGCGGGGAACACATCCACAATCCTATCCACCGTTTTCGCAGCCGAGCTAGTATGCAGCGTGCCAAACACCAAATGGCCAGTTTCTGCTGCGCTTAAGGCCAAGCGAATCGTTTCTAAATCGCGCATTTCACCCACCAAAATCACATCAGGATCTTCACGCAAGGCAGAACGCAGCGCATTTTGGAAAGACAGCGTATGCGGACCGACTTCTCGCTGGTTAATTAAACATTTTTTAGATTGATGTACAAATTCGATTGGGTCTTCAACCGTTAAAATATGTCCCATCTCATTTTCGTTCACATAATCTACCATCGCCGCCAGCGTGGTCGATTTTCCCGAACCCGTTGGCCCAGTCACCAACACAATGCCGCGTGGTGTATTGGCAATTTCTTTAAAAATCGGCGGGCAATTGAGTTGCTCAAGCGTTAAAATTTTCGACGGAATCGTCCGAAATACCGCGCCAGAGCCGCGATTATGGTTAAATGCATTGACGCGAAAGCGCGCAAGATTGGGAATTTCAAACGAGAAATCGCATTCCAGCGTTTCTTCGTACACCTTGCGCTGGCCATCATTCATAATGTCATACACCATGTCGTGAACCTGCGTGTGATCCATGGCAGGCACGTTAATTTTACGCACATCGCCATGCACACGTATCATTGGTGGTAGCCCCGCCGACAAGTGTAAATCTGATGCTTTATTTTTAACCGAAAAGGCCAGTAAATCTGAAATATCCACACTGTGCTCCTGCTATAATTAAGTTCTTAATGTATTACTTAAAGATAATTGTTTAAAGTCTTTGAATTATGACCATAATTGCCGATTCCTTGCAAGCGATTCACGCAAATATTATTGCCGCAGAACATGCAGCTGGGCGAATAAACCACACTCTTTTGCTGGCTGTCAGCAAAGCGCAAAGCGCCGATAAGCTACGCACGGCTTTTTTGGAGGGACAGCGCGCGTTTGGCGAAAATTATGTGCAAGAAGCCATTAACAAACAAGCAGAATTAAGCGATTTGGCGATTGAATGGCATTTTATTGGGCCGATTCAAAGTAATAAAACGGCGTTAATTGCGCAACATTTTGACTGGGTGCATTCTGTCGATCGCTTTAAAATAGCGGCACGTTTAAACGAAGCACGGCCGCAAAACGCTGCGCCACTTAATATTTGCATCCAAATAAATAGCAGTGATGAACATACTAAAAGTGGCGTCGATATTGGCTCGCTGGCTATTTTGGCATCAGAAATCAGCAAAATGCCGCAGCTTAAATTACGCGGACTGATGGCGATTCCCGCTCCTACAAAAGACCTTGCAAAACAGCGTACACAATTTAAAATAGTGGCTGATGCGTATAAAACGCTTAAACAAAATTTTGAACTAGACACCTTATCCATCGGCATGTCAGATGATTATGTCGCGGCGATTCTTGAAGGTGCTACTATCGTGCGTATCGGCTCGGCAATTTTTGGTGCGCGCCCACAACTAGATGAGAGTTAACAGATGAAATTAGGATTTATTGGTGGTGGCAACATGGCGCATGCACTGATTGTTGGCCTAAAAAATCAACAATTTGCCATGCAAAATATTACGGTGATTGAGCTGGACGCCAATAAACGTGAAGAACTTGGCCATTTGGGCGTAAACGCAACAGATACTATCACCAGTGTCCAAGTTTGCGATGTGATTGTACTAGCAATTAAGCCACAACAATTGCCTGCAATGGCTAAAACGCTCGCAACATTACTCACCAAGCAGCTTGTTATCTCGATTGCGGCGGGCATTCGTTTAAGCGATTTATCGCGCTGGCTGGGCAATTACAGCGCCATAATTCGCGCCATGCCCAACACGCCAGCGCAAATTCAAGCAGGCGTCACTGGCTTATATGCCATGCCCAGCGTTAGCAAAGCACAAATTGCACTTGCCGACCAAGTATTAAGCGCGGCTGGTGCAACCGTTTGGCTAGATTCCGAACAAAAATTAGATGCAGTTACCGCGATTTCTGGCAGCGGCCCCGCTTATGTGTTTTACTTGATTGAAGCACTACAGGCGGCCGCATTGGAATTAGGTTTAAATGCAGAACAAGCCAAACAATTGAGCGTCGCGACCTTTAAGGGCGCCAGCATATTGGCCGATGCTAGCAATACGCCTATTAATACGTTGCGCGAACAAGTCACCTCAAAAGGCGGTACGACTGAAGTGGGCTTGTTGAGCTTACAGGCGTCACAAGTCAAACAAGCGATTATGTTGGCCACACAAAAAGCTTGCGAGCGTGCCAAAACGCTTGGCGACGAATTAGGGAAGGAGTAACTTGATGGTATCTTCCGCGCTCAATTTTCTGCTCACCACGCTAGCCAGTTTACTGACGCTATTGTTTTTATTGCGTTTTTTTATGCAACTTTGCAAAGCGCCTTTTAGAAACCCACTTGGGCAAATGGTGATTAGCCTAACCGATTTTGCCGTCAAACCGTTGCGCAAGCTTATTCCAAGTTTGGGAAAAATAGATTGTTCTACTTTGTTATTGGCGTTTTTAACGCAATTATTGCTGCAAATTTGCTTTTTAAAGCTACGCGGTTTGCCGTTTAGTATTGAGAGCCATTCGGCTTGGCCTAGTTTGATTGGCCTCAGTTTTATTGGTGTGCTGCGCGCTAGTTTAGATTTGTTTTTTTACGCCCTCTTGCTGCAAGTGATTTTAAGCTGGGTAAATCCGCATACGCCCATTGCGGACGTGCTCACCAGCCTTACTAAACCGATACTGGCGCCGATTCAGCGTATTTTGCCCTCGGCAGGCGGCATTGATTTTTCGCCAATGGTTGCGCTTATTTTGATACAAATGCTCAATATCTCTGTTGTGAAAACGCTAGAATCACAATTGTTAACAATTTTTTAAGGGTTAATAGCCACCGCTTTTTATCAAACCCTAGTTTTCAATCTATAATAACGCGATGATCATGAATACCTTAGAAGCAAAAGTAAATGAATATCAAGAGTGGCGTGGCAGCTTAACGCAGACCATTAGCAATTATCGCGATTGGCTTGCTAAAAGCGAGCATACCGACGCGATTCAAGAGCTGCGCCTATACGATGTGCTAGAAATGCTTAAGCGCGATCAGTTGGTAATGGCTTTTTTAGCGGAATTCTCGCGCGGTAAAACCGAAGCCATTAACGCGCTATTTTTTGCCGACTTTAATCAACGCCTGCTTCCCAGTGAGCCTGGCCGCACCACCATGTGCCCGACCGAGATTTTTTGGGATGCGCGTGAAGAGCCTTGCATTAAACTGTTGCCGATTGGCACGCGCGCTAGTGATGATAGCCTGACCTACCTAAAAACTACGCCAAACGCTTGGCAAAAATTTAGGCTAAATTTAGATTCACCCGAAGAAATGAAAGAAACGCTGCGTAAACTGATCGACCAAAAAGAAGTGACGCAAGGCGAGGCAGAAGAGCTTGGGCTTTTTAACCCGCAAGACATCGGTATGGTGCACGAGCTGGAAACGCAAGGCTTGTTGAAGATTCCCGTGTGGCGTCACGCCATCATCAATTACCCGCATCCGCTATTAAAAAGTGGCTTGGTGGTGCTGGATACACCTGGTTTGAATACGCTGGGTGCAGAGCCAGAGCTAACGCTGAATATTATCCCCAATGCGCACGCCGTGCTTTTTTTAACGGCAACCGATACCGGCATTACGCAATCCGATATGCAAATTTGGAACGAGTTTATTAAAGGCCGCGCCAAATATAAGCTAGTTTTATTAAACAAAATCGATATGTTGTGGGATGACCTAAAGCCCAAGCAAGTCGTGCTTAACGAGATTGAAAAGCAAGTCAACATAACAGCCCACCAGCTGGGCATTGCCCCCGAGAGCGTGTTTGCAATTTCTGCACAAAAAGCCTTGGTTGGTAAAATTAAGAAAAATGAAGCGCTGATTAAACAAAGCGGCATTATGGAGCTGGAAGCCACCTTGGGTGACCAAATTATTCAAGCCAAACACGAAATTTTGGGTCGAACCGTTGCCAGTGAATGCAGTGAAATGATTAAAAATTCGCGTAAATTAGTGCAACAACGCCTGACCGTTTTACGTGAACAAATTATTGAGTTGCGCGCTTTGCGCGGGCAAAATATTGATGCGTCTAAAGATATTTTGGCGCAAGTGCTCGAGGATAGAAAACGCTACGAAGCCTCGATTCCCACCTTTAATCAGGCTAACGATAAGGTGGGTCATATTGGCAAAAAATTACTGCGCCATTTAAGCTTAACGTACTTAGATAGCTCATTATCCGAAAGCCGCCAAGCAATGGGCGATAGTTGGACGACTGTTGGCTTAAACAAAGGTATGCGCGATTTAATGAAGCAAGCCAATGAGTTGGCTAGCAACATTACCAAAGAAAGCACTGATATTAAAAAACTGGCCGACAACATTTATAAAGTGTTTCAAACCAAACATGGCTTTGAAGTGTTTGAGCCGCCGATGCTTGATATGTCTAATTTCATCAATAATATGAAGGCGTTAGAGCAAATTACCGATGATTTTTGTAGCGATCCGCTGAATGTGTTAACAGAAAAACATTTTTTAATTCGTAAGTTTTTCTTAGGCTTAGGCACCCAAACGCAAAAAATATTTGAGCAAGCCGAAAGCGAATGCCAACGCTGGCTAGAAGATGTGCTTGGTACGCTTAAAACGCAAATTGCCGCTTACAAAACCACGCTGGATGAGCGCACCAAAAATTTAACCGAGGCTAAAGCCAGCTCGCAAGCCTTGGATTATCGCTTGTCGATTGTCGAAAACGACTATGCAACGATTGCAAAACAAAGCCAAACGCTCGATACCATGTTATTGCAGCTAATGAAGGCGGTGCAGCCTGCAATAAAAGCCAAAGCTGCGGCCGAGGCGGAGGCTAACTTTAGCAAACCGCTCGCTAAAACGCTCAACCTGCCAGAAATGCCATTTATCAGTGTGGCTGCCGCTACTGCAGCTTAAATCCAAATAATGTCAAAGGTCTCACGCGCATACTGGCTATCGGCCTGTAGCGTGACGCGCTTGTTGATAAAATCGGATAAATTGGCTAAGCTTTGCGATTCCTCATCTAGCAGCAAATCTATCACATTGGTGGATGCAATCACTTTAAACTCTTTGGCGTTAAATTGTTTCGATTCGCGCAATAATTCACGCATAATTTCATAGCAAATGGTTTGCGCGGTTTTATGTTCGCCGCGGCCATTGCACACTTCGCAAGTCTCGCACAGCAAATGCGCTAAGCTTTCGCGCGTGCGTTTGCGCGTCATCTCGACCAAGCCTAATGACGTAAAGCCATTAATATTAGTGCGCGCGCGGTCCACATCCACGGCTTTTTGCAGCTCTGCTAATACAGTTTCGCGCTGCGCATCTTCATCCATATCGATAAAATCGATAATGATAATGCCGCCAAGATTTCTTAATCTTAGCTGCCTTGCAATGCACTGCGCAGCCTCTAGGTTAGTTTTAAAAATAGTATCCGATAAATTTTTACCACTAACAAAGCTACCTGTATTCACATCTACCGTTGTCAGCGCTTCGGTTTGGTCAAAAATTAAATAACCGCCAGAAGTCAGCTCTACTTTACGAGATAATGCACGTTCGATTTCTTTTTCTATATTGTAAAAATCAAAAATCGGCCGCTCGCCTTGGTAATGGTAAAGCGGTTTTACTGCTTTGGCCACATACAACTCGGCAAACTCTTTTAGTTGCTCGTAAGTCGCTTTAGAGTCCACGCGAATACTCACCGTGTCGTCATTCACCACGTCACGCAACATGCGTCGCGGCAGGCTTAAATCGTAAAAAACCAAACTACGCTCACCCGCAGTTTTGCTATCATTCTCAATTTTTGCCCACACCTTGTACAAATATTCAATATCCGCTAACAGCTCTTTATCTGACGCGGTTTCACTCATGGTGCGGATAATAAAGCCGCCCGTGCGCTGTTCTGGCAGTAGCCCCAGCAAACGATTGCGCAGCATTTCGCGCTCATCTTCATCTTCAATGCGTTGCGATACACCAATATGATCTTGATGCGGCAAAAATACTAAAAATCGGCCTGCAATGCTAATTTCGGTGGTCAGTCGCGCGCCTTTAGTACCAATTGGCTCCTTAATTACTTGCACAATAATACTCTGGCCTTCGCGCAACACCTCTTGAATCGGCCGCTCGATTGGCGGCTCGCCATCCACATGGCAACCCATCACATCGGCCGCGTGCAAAAACGCCGCGCGTTGCAGGCCAATCTCCACAAAAGCCGATTGCATGCCAGGCAGCACGCGGCATACCTTGCCGCGATATACATTGCCAACAATGCCCAGCGACGAGCTGCGCTCAATATGCAGCTCTTGCGCGATACCATGTTCCATCACCGCTACGCGCGTTTCTTGTGGCGTTACATTAATTAAAATCTCTTGTCCCAATTGCTTTTACCTTAGTTTTTATAAATTCCATCCAAAAGCATCGCCGTTTCAAATATGGGCAAGCCCATCACGCCCGTGTAACTGCCTTCTATACGGTTAATCCAATTGCCTGCCAAGCCTTGAATAGCATAACTGCCTGCCTTATCTAAAGGCTCACCAGTGGCGATATAAGCGCTTATCATAGCATCGGTGAGTGCCATCATCGTCACTTGCGTGGTATTTAATGCGGTTTCACACTTGCCGTTAAACGCCAGCGCAATAGCTGTGTGTACTTGGTGCGTACTGTTTGAGAGTTTTTTGAGCATCTCAAACGCATCATTAGCATTTTCGGGCTTGCCAAAAATGCTGCTGCCCAGCGCCACGGTGGTATCGGCCGCTAAAACTGGCATATCAGCGTGTTCACCGTTTAATTTTGCAACAATTGCGAAGGCTTTTTGCTCAGCCAAGCGTAGCACATATTGGTCTGGCGATTCGCCGCTTAAAGGTGTTTCGTCAATATCGGCGGGCATTACAAGGCAATCTATGCCCATTTGTTTTAGCAGCGCAACGCGGCGCGGGCTTTGTGAGGCTAAAATAATTTTTGTGAACATCTTCTTACTTTAATTGACTATGCACAATTATCAAAACTAAAAAGAGACTGTTTCCGCAAATAGCGAGTTAGCGTTAAAATAACAACACCTTTAAAAAGAAGACATCCGCGTGAAAACACAATTTAAACCTAACACGACTGTGGCAGCGATTATTCAGCAAAACGGCAAATTCTTGCTAGTCGAAGAAAAAACCGACCGCGGCAACCGCTACAACCAACCTGCAGGCCATTTAGAAGATGGTGAAACGCTGATTGAAGCGGTGATTCGCGAAACCATGGAAGAAGCCGCTTACGATTTTGCACCCACTGAGCTACTTGGCGTATATCAATGGAAGCACCCGCAAAACGATACCACCTATTTGCGCTTTGCGTTTATCGGCAAAGTTGGTATTCATTACCCAATGCAAGAATTAGATGAGGGGATTGTTCGCGCGGTATGGATGGATATTGATGAAATTCGCGATAAAGCAAGTTTAATGCGTAGCCCGCAAGTGTTAACCTGTATTGAAGATTACTTAGTAGGAAAGCGCTATCCGCTGGAAGTGATTACTAACTTATGACTAAGAAAAAAATTGTGGTAGGCTTGTCTGGCGGTGTCGACTCTAGCGTGACGGCGATGTTGCTGAAACAACAAGGTTATGATGTTATCGGCCTTTTCATGAAAAATTGGGAAGATGACGACGATGATGAATATTGCTCGAGCCGCCAAGATTTAATTGACGCAGTTTCTATCGCCGATAAAATTGGCGTTGATATTGAAGCAGTTAACTTTAGCAAAGAATACAAAGACCGCGTATTTGCTAACTTTTTAAGCGAATATGAGGCTGGCCGCACGCCAAACCCAGATATTTTGTGCAATGCCGAGATTAAATTTAAAGCGTTTTTAGACCATGCAATGAGCTTGGGCGCCGATTTAATCGCCACTGGCCATTATGCACAAGTGCGTGAAAATCCGCTAAAACCTGGGCTTTTTCAGCTGATGAAAGCTGACGACGGCAGTAAAGATCAAAGCTATTTTTTGTATCGACTCAATCAAGCACAACTATCTAAAACATTGTTTCCATTAGGTAAATTATTAAAACGCGAAGTGCGCGAAATGGCGCAACAAGCGGGCTTAATCAACCATGATAAAAAAGACAGTACGGGTATTTGCTTTATTGGCGAGCGGCCTTTCCAAGAATTTTTAAGTCAATATTTACCCAAAAAACCGGGTGATATTAAAACGCCAGAAGGCAAGTTAATCGGCCAGCACGATGGCTTAATGTATCACACGCTAGGGCAGCGCCAAGGCTTAAAAATCGGCGGCAGCCGCGACAGCAATGGTGAGCCATGGTTTGTGGCCGCAAAAGATATGGATAAAAACGAGTTAATTGTGGTGCAAGGCCATGATCATCCGCTATTACAAAGTGACGGTTTAACCGCCAACCAGCTCACTTGGATAGATGACCAAGACCCAATAACTAACTGGGTGTATGCCGCCAAAACCCGCTATCGCCAGCCTGATGCACCGTGCGAGATTGACGCGCTAGACAAAGACAATGTGACGGTGAAATTTGGCCAAAAACAGTGGGCAGTGACGCCTGGGCAAAGTGCTGTGGTTTATGAAAGTAATGTTTGTTTGGGTGGCGGCATTATTACTAGCGCGATTTAAGCTATAAATTCATTACAAGCATATGCTCTTGAGTCCTTATGCGTATTGGCTTGCAGGTCATGTGCTCTTACCGTCATTCTGAGCACAGCGAAGAATCCAGCTTTTAAAATCAACCCTAACTACTGGAT
>JANOWA010000124.1:0-2559 GCA_031417675.1 Methylotenera sp. | reverse complement strand
AACTGTACGACCCCGCTCACAACAAAAACGGCGTGCTGGAAGACATTTATATCCGCGATGGACACATTATCACCAAACCAAACGCTAACGAAAAAATCACTCAAACTTATGATTTAACAGGAAAAGTTGTGATGGCTGGCGCGATTGATATGCACAGCCATATCGGCGGCGGCAAGGTGAATATTGCGCGCATGCTGTTGCCTGAGTTTCGGGAGACTAAAGGATACAGCGAGCCTGAAGCGCATATTTGCACGCCCAATTGCAGCCATAATGCGACTCACCTTTCAACCCCAACCACCACAGAAACTGGCTTTAGATACATAGAAATGGGTTATACCGCTGCGTTTGAACCTGCTATTTTGCCGATTAACGCCCGCCAAGCGCATTTAGAGATGGCCGACACGCCAATGATCGATAAAGGCGGCTACGCCATGCTAGGCAACGACGACTATTTTTTACGTTTATTAAGTCAAAAAGCGGACCAAAAAGTCATCAATAACTACGTCGCATGGACGCTGCACGCTACGCAAGCTATCGGCATAAAAGTGGTGAACCCGGGTGGCATTAACGCCTTCAAATTCAACCAACGCCGCTTAAATTTAGACGAAAATAATGTGCATTACCAAGTCACGCCACGCGATATTTTAAAAAGTCTAAGCCGTGCTGTACATGATTTAGGCATCTCAAAACCGCTGCATGTGCATTGCAATAACCTAGGTGCGGCGGGTAATTTTCAAACCACACTTGATACCATGCAGGCCAGTGACGGCGTGCCAATGCACCTGACGCACATTCAGTTTCACAGTTACGGGCTAGAAGGCGATAAAAAGTTTTCATCCGCCGCCGCACAAATTGCCGAGGCGCTGAATAAAAACAAACACATCACCGCTGATGTAGGCCAAATTTTATTTGGCCAAACGGTGACAGCATCGGGCGATAGCATGATGCAGCACTTAAATAGTCGCCACGCCAGCCCGAAAAAATCGGTGATTATGGACATAGAATGTGACGCGGGCTGTGGCGTGGTGCCTTTTAAATATCGCGACCAGAATTATGTAAACGCGCTGCAATGGGCGATAGGTTTGGAGCTATTTTTGAGCGTAAACGACCCGTGGCGCATCTTCCTCACCACCGATCACCCCAACGGCGCACCGTTTACTAGCTACCCGCATTTAATTCGGCTGTTGATGGATAAAAGTTTTAGAAACGAAGCCTTTGCAAAATTAAACCTAGACGCGCAAGCCATGAGCAATTTGCCAAATTTGACGCGCGAATATAGCCTATATGAAATTGCCATTATGACGCGTGCTGGTGCAGCCAAGCTCATTGGCCTAAATAACTGTGGCCATTTAGGCGCGGGCGCGCAGGCCGATATTACGGTTTATACCGAGCAAGCCAATAAAGAGGCCATGTTTGGGCGGCCAGATTATGTGTTTAAAAATGGCGAATTGGTGGTAAAAGATGGCAGAATAGTCAAAGTGGTTTGGGGCGCAACGCATGTCACCAAACCTGCATTTGATAGCAATGTTGAAATAGATTTAAAAAAATATTTCGCTAAATATCATACTATTCAATTAGATAACTTTAAAATTAGCAACAATGAAATTCATGATAACGGGCGTAGCAAAATAGTCACGCACAGTAAAGGAGAGTAAATTGAGCATTTATTACGGCAAGCAACAACGCGCTTTGCAGGCACAATTTGGCACAGAAAAAATGGCCGACCGCATTGAGCAATTGGCCAGCCACGCCGAATTTAACGATGATGCCAAAGGTTTTATTGAGCATAGTGAAATGTTTTTTCTCACCACCATTAACGACAAAGGTCAGCCAACGGTTTCATATAAAGGCGGCGATATGGGCTTTGTAAAAGTGCTTGATTCTAATACACTTATTTTCCCCAGTTACGATGGCAACGGCATGTTTTTAAGCATAGGCAATATCGCAGGCAATGCTCAAATTGGCATGTTATTTATCTCGTTCGAGCGCCCACATCGCATCCGTGTGCAAGGCACGGCGAGCATTTCGCAAGACCCAAAACTGCTCGCGCATTACAAAGAAGCTGATTTTGTGGTGACGGTGAAATTGGCCGAACTTTGGCAAAATTGCCCAAGATATATTCCAAAATATGAAAAAGTTAGAGATTCAAGATACGTTCCGCGTGCCGATTGCGAGACGCCACTAGCCGAGTGGAAGCGCGTAGAT
Source organism: Methylotenera sp. (assembly GCA_031417675.1). Classification (GTDB taxonomy): domain Bacteria; phylum Pseudomonadota; class Gammaproteobacteria; order Burkholderiales; family Methylophilaceae; genus Methylotenera_A. The sequence continues at coordinate 354 of JANOWA010000124.1, read as the reverse complement.
TTACTACAAGACGTGCTGCCGCCAGCTGATTTAGCCAAAGCACAATCCAAAGGCACTATTGATATTATGGAATGGGTGGGCAAGATTCAAGCTGGGTCGGATGACGCGTAAAGCATGTTGATTAACGGCATCACCATTGACGACACCTTCGCCGAAGCATTCAACATGCGGGCGACGCGCGTTATCATTACCGCGCTCAACCTAAAATGGGCGTATCACGCCGCCAACGCCATGACTGGTTTCGCCACCAGCGTGATTGGCTGCGGGGTTGAGGCGGGTATTGAGCGTGAATTGAGCGCAGACGAAACGCCAGATGGACGTGCAGGTGTTAGCGTGTTGCTGTTCGCCATGGGC